>CAIVPV010000088.1 GCA_903907915.1 uncultured Cytophagaceae bacterium | reverse complement strand
GTCTTGCGCAAGCTATTGGTAGTCGCTCCTTTGCCATTCGTGTCTGGTTGAATCCAGAACGCATGAGGGCTTACAATATATCAGCAAAAGATGTATTAAAATCAATAGATGAGCAGAGTGTTCTAGCTCGTCCAGGTCGTGTAGGACTAAGCTCTGGCAAGACTGCGCAGTCTCAGGAATATGTTTTTACATATAAGGGATGGTACAATACGCCTGAACAATACAACGAGATTATATTGAGAGCAACTGCGGATGGCGAGATTTTGAAACTAAAAGATGTTGCTAAAGTTGAAGTGGGTTCTGAATTCGTTGACATCTATTCCAATAAAGATGGACACCCTTCGGCTTCTTTGGTTTTAAAGCAAAATCCTGGTAGTAATGCAAAAGTGGTGATTGACGATGTGAAATTAAAATTAGCCGAATTGAAAAAAGATTTCCCTCCTGGGATTGATTTTGAGATCAACTATGATGTCTCCAAATTCGTAGATGCCTCGATCGAAAAAGTATTGCATACATTATTGGAGGCCTTTTTGCTAGTAGCTTTTGTCGTCTTTATCTTCTTGGGCGATTGGCGTTCTACAATTATTCCAATTTTGGCGGTACCCGTTTCGTTGATTGGTGCATTTATGATTATGAATGCATTTGGTATTGGGATCAACCTTGTTACTTTGTTTGCGCTGGTGCTTGCCATTGGTGTAGTGGTAGATGATGCTATTGTCGTGGTAGAAGCTGTTCACGTAAAGATGGAGGAGGAAAACCTTTCCCCCTATGCAGCGGTGCAAAAGGTAGTAGTAGAAATTAGCGGAGCTATTATTGCCATTACCTTAGTTATGGCGTCTGTGTTTATTCCTGTGACTTTTATGACCGGTCCTGTTGGAGTGCTTTATCGTCAGTTCTCGCTGACCATGGCAAGTGCCATTGTGATATCAGGATTTGTTGCTTTAACGCTTACTCCCGTATTGTGTGCAATTCTGCTCAAGAATACACATGGTAAACCAAAGAGAAAAACACCTATCAATCTTTTCTTAAACTGGTTCAACAAAAACTTTGATCGCGCAACTGGCAAATACGAAAAGCTGCTTATCTTAATTGTCAATCGAAAAACGTTGACTTTTGGAATTTTGATTGTCTTTGGCCTTGGTATCATGGGCGTTAATAAAGTGCTTCCTGCTGGATTCATTCCAAACGAGGATCAAGGACAAATTTACGCCATCATCCAAACGCCTCCAGGAACTACTTTAGAGCGTACCAATGAAATTTCAAGAAAATTGCAGAAAATTGCAAAAGAAGTGGAAGGTGTTGCTTCTGTTACATCACTTGCAGGCTATGAAATCCTAACAGAAGGTCGTGGCTCTAATGCTGGTACTTGTTTGATTAATCTAAAAGACTGGTCAGACAGAAAGAATAATGTAAAAGAAGTGATAAGAGAATTAGAAGAAAAATCTAAAGACCTTCCAGCCAATATCGAATATTTTGAACCCCCCGCTGTTCCAGGTTATGGTACCTCCGATGGATTTTCTTTGCGTTTACTTGATAAGGGTAGTAATGTAGATTACCAAGAATTTGACAAGGTAAATACAGAATTTGTAAAGGAGTTGAAAAAACGAAAAGAACTAAGTGGATTGTTTGCCTTTTATTCTGCAAAATATCCTCAATATGAAATTTTCATTGACAATAGTTTAGCCATGCAAAAAGGCGTCTCGATTGGTGAGGCCATGGAGAATTTAAATATTATGGTAGGTAGTACTTATGAGCAAGGTTTTATCCGCTTTAATAATTACTATAAAGTCTATACGCAAGCATCCCCAGAATTTAGAAAACAACCATCCGATATTTTAAGCATGTTCATTAAAAATGATCAAGGCGAAATGGTTCCTTATTCTGCATTCATGCGCATCCAGAAAACGCAGGGCCCTAATGAAATATCTAGGTACAATTTATACATCTCCTCTTTAATCAATGGTGTTCCTGCAAACGGATATTCCTCGGGTGATGCGATTGAGGCCATCAAAGAGGTGGCTAAAACTTCTTTGCCCAGAGGATATGACATAGCATGGGAAGGTATTTCTTATGACGAATCAAGAAGAGGAAATGAAGCCTTATATATTTTCTTAGTCGTGCTCTTCTTTGTATATCTGATTTTATCTGCACAATATGAAAGTTTTATATTACCATTGGCTGTTTTACTTTCCATCTTTCCTGGGGTGTTTGGTTCTTTCTTTTTATTAAAATTAATGCATTTGTCCAATGACGTTTATGCGCAGATTGGGCTTATTATGCTGGTAGGATTGCTAGGTAAAAACGCCGTATTGATTGTTGAGTTTGCCGTACAAAAACAAAATCAGGGTGAGAGTATTTTAGAGGCGGCTATTACAGGCGCTAAAGCTCGTTTCCGCCCAATCCTTATGACTTCCTTTGCATTCATTGCAGGATTGATTCCACTTGTATTGGCAAAAGGTCCAGGCGCAGTTGGGAATCACACGATCGGCGCATCTGCCCTTGGAGGAATGTTATTCGGAACAATTTTCGGTGTCATTGTCGTTCCTGGACTGTATTACATTTTCGCAAAACTTCAGGAAGGCAGGTCGCTCATTAAAGGGGAAGATCTAAACCCTTTAACAGAGGAATTGGTGGAAAATAGAGAAGATTCCGCGCTTATTAAACAAATTAAAAACATCATCAAAAGCATAAGGAGGAAAAAAAATGAAATTTAAATATATACTCTTGCTTACTAGCATAGGCTTTGCTGGATGTAAAATTCCTGCATTAGTTAGTAAGCAAGAAAACAAAACAGTTCCCGGATATTACAATACCGTTCAAGATTCAACCAACATAGCGGCCATAAAATGGCGTCAGTATTTTAATGACCCCTACTTGGTTGCGATTGTTGATACGGCATTAAAAAATAATCAAGAGTTGAATATTGCTCTTCGGGAAATCGAGATTGATAAAAATGAAATTCAATCAAGAAAGGGAGAGTACTTTCCTTTTCTTAATTTTGGAGCCGTTTCAGGAGTAGAAAAAACAGGTAGATACACTTTTGATGGCATTTCAGAGGAAGATATAAAATCCAATCCAGAAAGTGGGCCCATGCATATTGGAGACTTTAGAGTTGGAGTTTATGCGTCTTGGGAATTAGACGTTTGGAAAAAACTAAGGAATGCTAAAAAATCAGCTACGCTAAAATATCTTTCTACAATAGAAGGACGAAATTTTATGGTAACGAATTTGATCGCTGAGGTTTCTACCGCTTATTATGAATTGTTATCTCTCGATAACTTGCTAGCTATTGTTGAGCAAAATATTGAACTACAAAAAAATGCGCTTAGAATGATCAAATTGGAGAAAGAGGCAGCAAAAGTAACTCAGCTAGCTGTAAACCGATTTGAAGCACAATTATTGCATACTCAAAATTTGCAGTACACTATTCATCAAAATATTGTTGAAGCTGAAAATAAAATTAATTTCTTATCCGGTAGTTTCTCGCATCATATCGCTAGAACCAAAGGCTCATTGAATGATATTCCTATTGAATTGATTCAGAGCGGTATTCCGTCTCAACTTTTATTAAATCGCCCAGATATTCGGCAAGCAGAACTAGCTTTGGCCGGTTCAAAATTAGATGTGCAAATTGCTAGAGCCAATTTTTACCCTTCCTTCCGCCTAAGCGCAGGATCAGGGTTTACTGCATTTAATCCAAGTTTTGTTTTTAGACCAGAATCAATCCTTTATAATTTTGTGGGAGATGCCGTTGCGCCTTTGATTAATAAAAACGGCATTAAAGCTGCCTATAAAAATTCAAATGAAAAACAGATCATTGCTGCATACGAATATGAACGTTCTATTCTAAGTGCTTTCGTTGAAGTAGCCAACCATCTATCTTTTATTGATAATTATAAAAAAAGTTATGATACTAAGTCAAAAGAGGTGGAGATCCTAAATCAATCTATTGACATTTCGAACAAACTTTTTGTTGCGACTAAAGCAGATTACATTGAAGTTTTACTAACACAACGGGAAGCATTGGATGCAAGGATTGAATTGATTGAAACTAAACTAAATCAATTAAAAGCTAAAGTCAATATATACCGGTCCTTAGGTGGAGGGTGGAATTAATTTAACGCACGGATAGCCAACAAGAAAGCCGATCATTACTGATCGGCTTTTCTTTTGTGCTCCATTAATAGGTGGAATGTTGCAGCCGTTTTCATTGTTTGAGCTAGCCAGTATCAAGAAATTAAATCTTCATATATCCAGTTTCTAATAGGTCTGATTCTTTAACGCTTAATTGTTCAAAAAGAAATTGACACTGTTTCCGTAGTTCTGATTCTGTATAACTATCATCAAAATCTTTTGCCTCCACCTCTATGTAATTTTGTCCATTTAATAATTCATCTAAATGAATTGTTACGTTTTTTAATTGGTATAATTTTCGCAGTTTTTGCGTTTCACCTATTAACTCACAAGAGTTAAACAAACTTTGAATATCCTCCTCCAATGGATTAATATCATATCGATAGACAATAGTTTTTTCCATTTTATCGACCAAAATCCTTTCATAATGAGTTATCAAAGTCCCGAGAGTTCCTTTACGAAATTTCAATTTACCTTTAGAAATTTTGAAATAATAATCTTGCTGATAATCCTCCCCTAGAAATTGTGACCCTAGCTCAACTAATTTCATCTCCAATTTCTCCCTATTATTGAGCAGGGCTTTCAAAGTGAAATCTTTGTAATTTAACATTCGTTGGTTTTAATTACTCCATTAAACTTAATCAAATAAAACTAAAAGATGCAACCACAAAAAATGACTCTTTGTTGAAAGTTAAGGTGGTTTTTAAACAAAAAAAGAGGTCGAAATGACCTCTTTTTGATTTGTGCTCCCTTACTAGGTGGAATGTTGCAGCCGTTTTCGATGCTTGGGCTTGCGACTATCAAGAAATTTAAAAGTTAAATCTCATACTTTCATCCATATTAACAGTTTGATTTATAGCCACCTTTTTTTCCTAAACCATAAGTAAATTCCGCAACTTAAAAGGACCATAATGCCAAGAAGTAAAGGATAACCATAACGCATTTTCAACTCTGGCATATAGTCAAAGTTCATTCCGTAAATTCCAACCACAAAAGTAAGGGGCATAAAAAACACCGAAAAGATGGTTAATACTTTGATGACTTCGTTCGTTTTCTGTGCTGAAATGGAGAGGTAAAAATTCACCAAATTGGAAACGTCTTCGTGAATTTGGTCATAAATATTTAGGAGCTTTAAGTGCAGGTCTCTTGAATCCTGTAAGTCATCTGCTTTTGCTACTGGTAATTTGACAGAACTTATCGCTTCTTGAGTGAATAATAGGAGTTTCTTACTCATCAGGGCTTTGCGTTTGATTTGATATAATTCCAATAACATTTGAGGGGTAAGGTTTTGTGAAAAAACCATATTCTCAAATTCATCTAATTCCGTTGATAAGCCTACCGCTGGCAATTCGTATGAATGTAAGATGTGCCACAACAATTTGGCAACAATCGATTCGACTAATTTAAATTGTCCTTTATCGAAAAAACGCATTCGAACATCCTGTATAAAATCGTGTGGAATTCGATGGATTGTGATTAATAATCCAGGTCTGTAGAAAAACGCAATTTTAGTAGAAATGGATTGTATGGAAACAGACTTGCCACTTCGAATAGGCATTAGTACCCTGGTGATAATAAAATGGGTTCCTTCAATATCCTCGTGTTTAGGTAAGTGGTCTGGCTGTAAGCAAGCAGATAAGGCACAATGGTTTAAATCATAGGTTTTGCTAAGTTCCGTTAATTCTGTGGATGAAGGAGCGGTTACATCTACCCAGGTCAAAATTTGCTCTTTATTTTCAAAAATTACAATTGCCATTTAAAATTTAATTAAGGGTTAATTTGTATTTATTAACTTGCATTCGAAATCTACTCAAATATGCGCTTACTCGTTTACATCTCCTTCATTTTTCTTCTTGGAAGTTGTGGTGTCATTCGAAATACCTCAAAATTTGGCTTAAAAGACGGGGTATACCAAACAAATCAAGGGAAGGTGCTTATTGAAACACAAAACGATACGCTTCTCGTATTTTCTGAAAACGGGAAAAAAGAGCATTCTCTTCTTGCTATTAGTTCTGTACCACAACGTAATTTTACCCTCGAAAAATCTACATTCGACATAGATGTATTTGCCATCCCTGCTAAATACCGGGTAAGTTTATCAGGAATGCCTGCCCAATTAAACAGTGAAATTAATGCGGCCTTGTATTTTGGTAAGCGAAATGATTATTTTCAGGTAAATTTTGAGAAATCCCCTAGCAACCGATTCAAGCGGAAAATCGACCACTATGGCTTTTCCATAGGGGGTTTTGTTGGTTTAGGAAATTCGGTCATTAATAGTGATGTTAGTCAAGGTTTAATCCCCTATGAATACCAAGGTATTACTTTTTCAAAAGGTATCGCTGGTATTATTGCCATCAACAATTTCACATTAGGATTGGCCTACGGATTTGATAATTTGCTTGACAAAAATTCATCTCAATGGATTTATAATCAAAAGCCGTGGGTGGGGCTGGCATTGGGTTTAAACCTAAACTAATTGACACCTCTACTGACCTCGAACCACAAAAACCAACATTAAATCTTCCAAATGATTCGATAGACCACATTTCTCCTCAACCCCGTGATTTAGGGTTGTAACATTTACGAAAAATGAGGTATTGAAATTGAAAAAGATGCAACCACAAATAATGTCTGTTTACGGAAAGATAGGGTGGTTTTAAAACAAAAAAAGAGATCGAAATGACCTCTTTTTGATTTGTGCTCCCCTTACTAGGTGAAATGTTGCAGCCATTTTTCATTCAAAATGTACGCCAAAAACTAATTATTCAACAATAAGGTAAGCATATACATCCCGCCAATCTGTGGTCCGCCTACGAATGAATAGTATTTTTGATTCAACAAATTGGTGCCGCTTAATTTAACGGATACGGGAATGGAAGTGAGCCGGCACTGTACTTGTGCATCCAAACTACTAAAGGCTGGTACCCAATCATTTACTAAAAACGATTGCCAGTAATAGGTGTTTTGCCAACGGTAATTAATGCCGGCACCCCAATTTTTGGTTATTTTTATGGAAGACATCCCCACATTAAACACCCAATCTGGCGTGTTAAATCCGTCTTCTAATCCATCATCGTTTTCTGATTTATTGAGTTTGGAGTAGGTCGCATTTCCTGTTAATATTAAAGATGCGTTCATCCGATAATTAAATCCGAAAGATACGCCATAGGTTTTTACTTCTGATTTTGAATTGGTCCAAACCCGGTAAGGAGACTGGCCATTTTTATCATTTAGCACATAGGGAATAGAATCCAACACCGATGTTTTAGGGACATTTACATTGGTTTGAGCAATGAAAGACTTGTATTGGTTAAAGTAAAAATCCGCATCAATCATCAAACGATTTCCGAAAAGCACTCCGCGGTAACCGCCTTCAACCGATTGAATATGTTCGGGTTCGATATAGGTATATGGATTCTTGATTAACAGTCCTTTGTTCTTTAAAATGGCCAAAGATTTAGTGACCCCATTTTTATTGGCATCAGTTAAAACAGCGGCTTGAAATGCCGTTATGGACGTGGCTAAATATGAGTTTTCAAACACCCCCGAAGACATAACTGGAAGTCCTCCTACGCGCTTTACACCACCGCTATTTATATTAGAATAAGCCTCAAAAATACTTGGAAAACGGTAGCCTTCCTGGTAACCTACACGTACACTATGAAAAATATTTGGAGCAAAAACTGCCGTCAAGCGAGGATTTGATGTCAGGTTAAAATAATCGTTTTTGTCAACCCGAAACACAAAACCCAAGCGCAATTTATCATCCCAAAGTTTCTTCGAAAATGACGCATAAGCCCCTGTCTTAGAATAAAGAATATCCCCTGATTCGTTTCCTTTTTCGGGATTAACAAAGTAGTTCCCATCGGCATCGATGAGATATGTTCTTCGGTCTGCTCCCAGTAATAGCTCCATTTTAAGTGCTTGAAGAAATTTATTTTGACTTACGTTCCACTGAGCTTCGGCGTGAACTAAACGAGCTTGTACCTTTAATGCAGCTCCTAAATCCCAATTATTAATTTGCTGAAGTTTAGCTAGAACCTCTTTGTAGGCAGCCGTTCCAGGTTGGTGTCGTCCTAAATCTGCTGCCGCTCGCGCTTGATTCAACGCTTCTGGAATGCTTGCACCTGAGGTGGTGGAGGTAGTAAATGCTTTGGCATAATCCGCATACCACACCGCATCTGATTTAAAATTGCGATCCAAATTCTCAGCCATCGAACGTAGGTTATACGAGTTTCCTGTATTTTCTGAATTCGTATACATTTTGAATGAAAAGGCGGCGGATTGAAACTGAATTGCGTGCTGTTGAAGCAAATAATCCTGTAGCCTAAATCGATTAGATCGTTGATATATATTATCCAGCAAAGCTACGTGATAGGTATAGGAAAGCATCGAATTAGGGGCTAATCGATAGGCGAGTGCGAAATCGCCTTTGGTATTTTTCATCGAATAATCGACCACATCACTTTCATCATATCCCGTCCTGGATACCACATAGGATTTACCTAAAAGTGTAATGGTCTTTCGATTAGATGACTCGTTTCCGTAGCTATTGACCAAATCCCGACCGGGATTATCAGCCCCTACTAAGTTTGTACTACTATTTGCCAAACGGTTTAAGTCCGTACTATTAATCGCCTCCCAATCGTTCCCTTGAACAAAGGATGCATTGATTTTAATGGCCCAATTAGGCGCTAAATTATGGGCATAACGCAAGGTAGATTCCGTATATAATTTCGTTGAGAATCCCGCTTTTTGCTGATATGAAAACCCGGGGGAAACAAAAGCTGATTTGGTCATTAAGTTAGCCAGCCCATTCACTGTATTCATCCCATATAAAGTGGATGCAATTCCTGTCACGATTTCCACTTGGTCTATATCCAAATCTGTTGGTCCTAACGCATTTCCGATAGGTCCGCCTATATGTGGAGATTGCATATCCATTCCGTCCACTAATTGAGAGAATCGAACATTGGTGGTGTTCGCAAAACCCCGTGCATTTAATACTTTAAATCCAAGGCTTGGTGTGATGAGTTGTACCCCTTGAACATTTTCTAGTGCATCAAAAAAGGAGGCTTGGCCACTACGTTGGAAATAGGGTCTTCCTAATTTTAAAATACTAACAGGAGAATAGAGTAATTGCTCACTTATTCGCGAAGAGCTGACAACGACTTCTTGAAGATATTTGCTTGTAGTATCTGATTGCGCAAACAAAGAAATTGGAAATCAAACAAGGAAAAGTAAAACCCGCATAATTTCGTTATATATTCAAATATACAACGGTCTGTCTATCTATCCAAAAATAGCGGCATTTGTTCCTCCAAAAATTCCTGAAAGTTATTTTGTAAAACACGAAAAGCTTCCATTAATTCTAAGCCTTCAGGAGTTAAAACCGTTTTTCCCCCTTTAACTCCTCCCGTTTGAGCCTGAACAATGGGACTTTTACAAAGTTGATTGAGCGAATTAACCATATCCCACGCCTTCTTGTAGGATAGGCCCATTTTTTTTGCGGCTTGGCTAATAGAACCTGTTTCTTGAATGAACTGGAGTAATTCTAACTTACCAGGCCCAAATAGCTTATCCTCACCATTAAAGACGCGCAGGGTCGCTTTAATTTGAACTTCCGAATTTCGTTTTAGTAAATCTTTTACAGGCATATGCAAATCTACTAAAAAAGATGCAACCACATTAAGTGACCAATTCAACAAAATTGAAGTGGTTTTTAAACAAAAAAAGAGGTCAATTTGACCTCTTTTCTCAACTTGCTCCCTCTCCTGGGCTCGAACCAGGGACCCCATGATTAACAGTCATGTGCTCTAACCAACTGAGCTAAGAAGGAATTTTGTTCCTATTGGGACTGCAAAAATAGGGGGCTAAATCATTAAAAGCAAGATAGCCCCCCGTTTTTTTCAATTTATTTCTTGTCAGCGGCCTTTTCTGCTGCTTTTGGATCCTTCTTTTTCACTAAGTCCCCTTCTTTCAACTTCTTGGCTACCGTCGCGTATGGCCCTGCAATGATCTCTTGTCCGTCTTTCAAGCCAGACACGATTTCGATATTTTCAAAATCAGAGATGCCCGTTTTAACTTGAATCATTTTCGCTTTGCCTTTCTCCATCACAAACACCACTTCTTTCGTGTTTTCCTTGCGTTTCTTCGCTTCTAAGGCATCGTTAGAGTTCGTTGCATTCGTTGCGTCCTCTTCTTTCTTTTCGCCTTCTGCTACAGCGCCTATTTCGCGCGTTGTCACAGATGATAAAGGAACAGTTAAGGTGTTTTCTTGTCTGTTGGTCAAAATCTCCACAGAGGCCGTCATTCCCGGCTTCAATGGATACGACAATTTACCTTTAATTAAATCCGCATAAGACGATCGCAATACACGAATCTTTACTTCAAATTCCGTTACTGCATCATTTGAAACAGCAGAAGCGCCACTCGAATTCGCCGAACTCGCGATTTCATAAACCACCCCCTTGAACTTGCGTTCGCTAGAAGAGAACGCATCCACGTCGATTAATACCGTATCTCCGATACTTACGCGGGTAATGTCATTTTCGTTTACATTTACACGCACTTCCATTTTATTCAAGTTCGCAATGCGCAACATTTCCGTTCCCGCCATTTGTGACGTTCCTACGACACGCTCCCCTAATTCAACGTTCAACTTGGAGATAATACCGCTTTGAGGAGCATAAATCGTTGTCTTAGTTAAGTTCGTTTTCGCTTCTTTCAAAGTCGCCTCTGAAGATTTCACGTTATAGTTTGCCGCGTTAACGTTTGCTTTCGCAGCTTCTAAATCTTGTTTGGCCACTGTATAAGCAGATACAAATTGATCAAAATCTGAGTCTGATATTACCTTGTCATTATGCAATTTCGAATTACGATCGTAATCGATTTTAGCCTTAGAAAGACGAGCTTCGCTTTGGGCTAACACCGCCTTACTTTGTTCCATATTTGCTTTCGTCGCGTTCATTTGCGCTTCTGCACGTGCCAAAAGAGACACATAGTTATCCGGACGAATCTTCAACAACTCCTGGCCAGCCACTACAGAATCCCCTTCCGCCACATTCAAGGATACAATCTCACCTGAAACGTCTGGTGATAATTTCACCTCTACCTCCGGCTGGATCTTTCCAGACGCACTTACTTTTTCGATGATCGTCGAACGAGAAACCTTCGCGAACTCTACTTCCGTAGGCTCGACTTTTCCAATCCATTCCATTTTTTTGGCTAGAAATAATCCACCAAAAATTAATACCACCGCGCCTCCGATGATCATCCAAGTCCGCTTACTGTTGTTGTTAGTTGCCATTTTTTTAGGTCGTCACTTCGTGACTTAGTCGACTTCGTCTTAGTCAATGAGTCGCTGCTTCGCAGCTTAGTCATCGCTTCGCGATTTAGTCGACTTCGTCTTAGTCTTTGTGACTTTATTTATTGTTTATAATTCGTTCTCAATGTCGCGACTGCGTCGCTGGGTCGTCCTTCGGACTTAGTCGTTGCTTCGCAACTTAGTCGACTTCGTCTTAGTCAATGGGTCCACTTTTCGACTCTTTGACTAAGCCGCAACGCGGCGACTCTGGTTTTTCAGTTGCTCCGCAACTAAAAAACCAGCGCCTTCCCCTGATAAAAATCCAAAATCTTCGTTCTAAACACGAAGTCATATTTCGATTGAATCAACGTCAAACGCGCCTTATCTAAATTCGTCTTTTGAAGGTTATAGCTTACAAAGTCGATTGTTCCTGCGCCAAAACGACTTTCTGCCGCTCGGAATGATTCTTCTAAAGCACTTACCTGCGAAAGTCCCGCTTCGTATTTCTTTGCTGAATTAGTGAGGTTAACGTAAGCTTGCTCGATGTTTTGGCGTAAAGTTAAACG
>CAIVPV010000087.1 GCA_903907915.1 uncultured Cytophagaceae bacterium | reverse complement strand
GTCAGAATATATGTTTGAGGCAAACTCTTGCGGTATTTTATCTGCGATTCACGAGCAATCAGCTGATATCAACCAAGGTGTTGATCGCAAGAACCCAGAAGAGCAAGGTGCAGGTGACCAAGGAATGATGTTCGGTTTCGCTACGAAGGAGACTGACAACTACATGCCTTTGGCCTTAGACTTAGCTCACAAAATCTTACAAGAACTTTCAGCTATCCGTAATAACGAGCCATCGTTAATCGGGTACCTTCGTCCTGATGCAAAATCTCAGGTAACGATCGAATACAGTGATAACCACGTGCCACAACGTATCGATACGATCGTTGTTTCGACACAGCACGATGACTTCGCCCCAGAAGCTGAGATGTTAGCAAAAATCAACAAGGACATCGTAGAAATCGTTATCCCTCGCGTGAAGGCTAAATTGAAGCCTGAATTGCAAGCTTTATTTAATGATGCTATCACCTACCACATTAACCCTACAGGTAAATTCGTGATCGGTGGTCCACACGGAGATACAGGTTTAACAGGTCGTAAGATCATCGTAGATACGTATGGTGGAAAAGGGGCTCACGGTGGTGGTGCCTTCTCTGGTAAGGATCCTTCCAAAGTAGACCGTTCAGCTGCCTATGCAACGCGTCATATCGCGAAAAACTTAGTCGCTGCTGGTTTATGCGACCAAGTATTAGTGCAGGTTTCTTATGCGATCGGTGTAGCTAAACCTTGTGGTTTATTCATCGATACGTACGGAACAGCGAAAGTAGATATGACAGATGGCGAAATCGCGCGTAAAGTAGAGGCTATCTTCGATATGCGTCCATACTTCATCGAGCAACGTTTGAAATTACGTAACCCGATTTACTCAGAGACAGCGGCTTATGGACACATGGGACGTAAGAACGAAATCGTTACAAAAGAATTCACAGGTCCTAACGGCCAAAAAGTAAGCAAAGTAGTGGAGTTATTCACTTGGGAGAAATTAGATTACGTAGATACAGTGAAGACTGCTTTCGGAATTTAATCTTGATTACCTTGATATGAAAAGAGGCGACCTTCGGTCGCCTCTTTTGGTTTATTTTTTTTCTACATTTCCTCGCTAGCCAGATCTTCTGCTCGAAGCGCCTTAACGGCATTAGTTTTAGATTTAAATCGTTTAATCTGTTCTGCAATCGCATGTAGCGCTAAGTCTAATGCTTCTTCAAATGATTTTGCTGTTTCTTTCACAAATAACACCGCACCAGGTACCGTGATCTTAATTTCTAACATTTTCTCTTTTACCTTTCCTAAACTTGTCGAAACTTTAAGAAACACCTCACCTCCGGTTATTCGGTCATAAAAAGTGTCTAATTTGTTTAACTTTTCTTGAATGCTTTCTACCAATTTGCGGTCCGCAGTAAAGTGGATCGCGTGAACTTGCACTTTCATAAGCTTAAAATTTAATGGTGAAAAACGCTTTGGGAATCTTAGCAAAGCTGACAGAAAAAAGAACGTTTCAGATTCGTTATAAACGTATCTTATTTTTAGGCAGATGTCAAGTTTTTAACAGATTTTATTTGGCTACGCCAAAAAAATCTGTTAAAAAAGTCGCAGCTTCGCCGCCTAGTCGCCTGCGGCTTAGTCGACTTCGTCTTAGTCGCGACTATGTCGCTTAGTCCGGAGGAAAAGAGTCCGGAGGAAAATAGGCCGAAGGCCGCAACACTATACCATCGCCTCCGGCGATTCCATCTTTGAACTTTGAACTTTGGTCTTTGAACTTTGCCCCCGGCGATTCCAACATTTACCATTTACCACTTACCATTCACCATCTCTTTTATACGTACTTCAACCTAACTAATCTCACCGCCACCCCATTCTTCCTTAAAAAATCATGCCAAAAATACTGAATGGCCGATAAATGATCATTCGGGGACTTCACTTCGACGAAGGCAAATTCATCGCCTTTTTGGATAAATAAATCAGGGAAACCCTTTACATGCGTACCTAGATGCTCCCATAGGTAGTGAGAAATTGCCGCCAACCCATCGGTAGGCATCACAGTCAAAAACCGCTCCATCAGATAAAAATCAAGGGAATACCAATCCACTAACGGATTCATCGCTCCTTGATTTGCCTCAGCTCGCGAGCGCAGCAAATTAAGTAAACCCACACGATCAGACAATAAATGCAGCGGCAATTCACCCGCAAAACTCTCTTTTCCATAATGACTCGGCGCCCATTGAAAGGGATGATGAAAGCCTTCTTTGCGATCGGCAAAGATCAAATCCCAGGCGAAAAGCCCGAGGAAATTACGCCAGATTTGATTCTCCGTAAAGGCTGCATAATAGCCTTCAGATTGAAAATAGGCGACAACTCCAGCTTCTACTTGACCGATATATTCGGGTGAAATTTCAATGATTTCAGCTTGCTTAAGTGAAGAGGTGACTTGTTTGATGGATTTCTTGGAGGCTTGTTTGGCCAAAAAATCTTCAAAAAAATGAATCTCCGTAGGAGAAACACAGATTTCTAATCCCACTCTAGCCCAAGCCACTGCTTCTTCCAATTCTCCTAGTTTCTGCAAAATCCGAACGCGGCGCTCTAAAGAAGCCCCAGACAAAGAAACCTCATATACTTCCAAGGCTTCTATATAGGCTTTATTCCGCTCTAAGGAGCGTCCTAAAGCAAAACAGGCAGACTCAAAAGACCGAATCGATGACTCTAAAAGGGACGTCGATAAGGGTAATATATGTACACGCCAAGAAGCTAAGATTTCATCCACACTTACTGTCGTGTTAAAAAACCATTCGCGCCACATCGAGATAGCCCATTTTTGTTCCGCTTCTTCTCGCGTTTGGAAATAAGGCTTTAAATCTTCCTCCTGAACCTCTACAAAGGCTCGGTGGCCTAGATCGCGCACTACGAAGTCGGTTAAATCGCGGGATCGCGTCCCAAAAAACAAGAACTGAAGGAAGGCAAACACCTCCACTCTCGCCGGCGCTACCACGCCTGAAGAAAAAGCAGCGATCAAATCAGCCGAGGAAATCAGGGCAGCTACTTCGTCTTTAGAAGCGGAGCTAAGAACTTTGATGCCTTGTTTTTTGGCCAAAGAAACACATTCCTGCTTCGTGAAAATCGATTCCGTTCCTTCTGAAATATCCATTAAAAAACCAGCGGAGCGCAAAACTTGCAGTGGACGTGCTATATCACCTATCTCTGGATAGGCTAATTTCTCTATCCGAAAATAAGGCGAACGCCGGGAGGCTAAACGCAAAAATAGGCATTGCGCAGCAAAAGATAAGTCAGAAAAATCTTGTAAAAATACTATTTCAGATTCCTGCAAAAGGGGCAAATAATGCCGGTCTATGTAGCGAAGAATATAGCTAAAATGATCCCAATAATAGGTTGCAGACAATTCTATTTCGCTTTTTTCGCTCATTGCTCAATATTGTTTATCTTTGTCTACCTTTTAAGGGGAATATCCTTTTATTCATAAATCAAAACAAAAATATGCAAACTGTTGCTAATTTCAATTTTGCTGGTAAAAAAGCGCTAGTACGTGTTGATTTCAATGTTCCTTTAAACGAACGTTTCGAAATTACAGATGATACCCGAATTAAGGCTACTATTCCTACGATCCAAAAGATTTTAAAAGACGGAGGATCGGTTGTGTTAATGTCTCACTTAGGTCGTCCGAAGGATGGACCTACTGAAAAATACTCGCTAAAGCACTTAGTTACTCCATTATCATTGGTTTTTGGTGTTAAAGTAAAGTTTGTTTCAGATTGTATTTCAGATGAAGCAGTGGAATTAGCAAATGGTTTACAAGCAGGCGAAATCTTGCTTTTAGAAAACCTTCGTTTCTACAAGGAAGAAGAAAAAGGGGATGTTGATTTTGCCCAAAAACTAGCTCGTCTAGGTAATGTGTGGGTGAATGATGCCTTCGGAACAGCACACCGTGCACACGCTTCTACAGCGGTGATCGGACAGTTTTTCACCGATAAAGTGAGTGGTTACGTTATGCAAGCGGAATTAGATAATGCACAGAAGATTCTTGAATATTCTGAGCGTCCGTTTACGGCGATTATGGGTGGATCGAAAATATCGGATAAAATCTTAATTATTGAGCGTCTTTTAGATAAAGTAGATAATTTAATCATCGGCGGCGGAATGACCTATACCTTCTCTCTTGCGGAAGGTGGTAAGATTGGAAAATCGATCTGTGAGCCTGATAAAGTTGCTCTAGCGAAGGAATTAATTGAAAAAGCGAAGGCCAAAGGCGTGAACTTAATCATGCCCTTAGACAATGTTTGTGCAGATGATTTCAATAATAATGCTAACCGTCAAACGGTAGAACGCGGTGAGATTCCTGATGGTTGGGAAGGTTTAGATATCGGACCTAAATCGATTGCCTTGTTCCAAGAGACGATTGCGAAATCAAAAACGATACTTTGGAACGGTCCAATGGGTGTTTTTGAATTCCCTAATTTTGCCATTGGCACCAACGCAATTGCAGATGCTGTAGTGAAAGCAACAGAAGAAAATGGTGCTTTCTCCTTAATTGGAGGTGGTGATTCCGCTTCTGCTGTAAATAATGCAGGTTATGGCGATCGCGTAAGCTACGTGTCCACTGGAGGTGGTGCTTTATTAGAATATATGGAAGGTAAAACTTTACCTGGGGTTGCGGCTTTAGAGGCTTAGGAACTCAAAAATTATATAAAATTGCCGAAGGCGAGGAATGTTTCCTCGCCTTTTTGTATTTTAGTCTTTTGACCCAGATTGCCTCTATGATTCAGTATAAAAAACCCAGCCATCTACGTTCTAGCTACCTAAGTTTAGATAGTCGCCAAATTTATGAGCCATCTAAAACGGCCTTTTTTGCGGTGAACGGTCTGAACCACGATGGGCACCAATATATGGAATCTTTATATGCCAAAGGTGTAAGGGAGTTTATCGTCGAAGAATCAGCATGGCACGGAATTTTAGCAGAAAAAGCAGCTAACTGGGAACAGACAAACATTTATGTCGTCGAAAATAGTATTGCCACCCTACAATCAATTGCCAAAAGCCACCGGGAACAATTTCATTTTCCTGTACTGGGCATCACCGGATCAAATGGCAAAACAATCTGCAAAGAATGGCTTGCCATCTTGTGTAACGGCAATTTTTCCGTTGTAAAAAGTCCGAAAAGTTATAATTCTCAAATCGGGGTTCCCCTTTCCATATGGGCCATGCAGGAGAAACATACCTTGGGAATATTCGAGGCCGGTATTTCTCAGGTGGGTGAAATGGAAAAGATTGAAGCGATGCTTCAGCCTGATTATGGCATTTTTACTCATTTTGGAGAAGCGCATGGTTCAAATTTTAATTCAGACGAGGAAAAGTTAAGAGAGAAATTAACGCTTTTTAAAAAGGCCAAAAAACTCGTCTATCGAGTAAAAGACCTTCAAAATGATCCCATTAATCGAATTATGCAGGAGATAAATCCATCCTGTGAATTATACGGCTGGAATACGATTAGTCCAGAGAAGGGATTGTTTACATTTTGGCAAACAAAAGGTAAATCCTCGCAAATAAAAGTTATCAAAGCAGCACAAAGCGAGGCCTTCATCGACAGTCAAATTGATTTCACAGACGAAGCCTCGCTAGAAAACGCAACGCATTGTATCATTATGGCCTCCATTTTAGGCCTTAACCGAGACGAATTAGGTATAAAGGCAAAATTACTTAAGCCTATATCCATGCGCCTTGAGATGAAAGAAGGATTGCGTGGAAATACACTAATAGACGATTCCTATAACAATGATTTAGATGGCCTTCGTCTAGCTTTACCTCTTTTGCAGAAAAAGGGGCAGATGAAAAGCGTTTTAATCTTGAGTGATTTTCTAGAAACGGGTTTACCCGAAAAAGATCTCTATTCCACCATTTCAGCCTTAATTCAGCATCAAAAAATTGATCGAATCATAGGAATAGGAGAACAAATCATCCGTAATAAGACCATATTTGACCAAATAGATGTCTTCCATAGTACCGATGATCTTATCGCATCGGGTCTCTTAAATTCGATTAGTAATAGCCAAATATTACTAAAAGGTGCACGAAAATATAATTTTGAGAAACTTGTACACGCCTTAGAAAATAAGACCCATAGAACGCAATTAGAGGTTAATTTAGATGCTATACAGCATAATTTAACCTACTTTAAAAAGGACATCGGCCCCGAAACAAAACTAATGGTCATGGTCAAAGCATTTGCTTATGGGACAGGAGCCATTGAAATAGCCACGCTGTTACAAAATAGCGGTGTTGATTATCTAACCGTAGCTTATACGGATGAAGGCGTATACTTGCGAAAACATGGCATTTACGTACCTATCATGGTCATGAATCCGAACATAGAAGAGTTTGATAAACTAACAGAAAATGGCTTAGAACCAGAAATCTACAGTTTTGAACTTCTAAAAGCAATCGATGAATACGGAACACAACAAAGTAAAAATATCAAAATCCATATCAAATTAGATACGGGGATGAAAAGATTAGGATTTGAGCCAGCTGAAATCACTGAATTAGCAGAGAATTTAGCTCAAATGCCTCATTTGTGGGTAGCTAGTATCTTGAGTCATTTAGCTGCTGCAGATAGTCCACAACATGCTCCATTTACAGAAGAACAAATACACCAATTCAAGATCGCTACCCATCAAATAGAAGAGAGCTTAGGCTATCAAACTATCAAGCATATCGCGAACTCCGCTGCCATACAAAATTACCCTTCAGCGCGCCTAGATATGGTGCGATTAGGCATCAGTTTATACGGAAT
>CAIVPV010000086.1 GCA_903907915.1 uncultured Cytophagaceae bacterium | reverse complement strand
CTTCGGAGGTCACTGAAAGATCTACAAAAAGTTTGCCATGACGCAGCGAGATATTTATTTGTAACTTTCCATATCCCAATATCTGCAGTCCTAAATTGTCTTCGCCTCTTTCCATACACTTCCAGACTTCGAGTGCATTAAGAACTTTTACATCGTGAGTCGTATGCTCAGACACAGCACCTTCGCTCATAATTAGTGGCATAGCCGCAGCATATGTGTTGGGACTGACAAATTAAATGGTTCAAACTTCCAGCTGTCGGGATAACCCGACAGCTGGCCAGGCTTTTGTCAGTCCCTGTAGGTACCTTGCAGATATGACCACTAAACGCAGACCTGCTCTTCGCACTCTTAACTGCCCTAGCTGTCAAGAAAAGGGTTCACTCCAAATACTTCTCTATGGGTTGCCTGGAGACGATTTTGATTACACCAAATACGCATCAGGCGGATGTTTACTTGAGCCGATGCAGCCTGATATTGCTTGCAAAAGGTGCGGTTGGTCCGGGATGAGAGGTGAGCTGGAATGGCTATGACCGAAGAAGAGAAACAAGCGCTAATGCAGAAAGTTATCGATAATGTGCAAGATTACTTCGATAACTACGATTGGGATAAGAAATTTATTGAGCATTTCGGTGGATGAACCAATCAAATCAATTCAAGAAGGAAGGTGACCTTTAATCATGAACGTACGCAAAATAGGTAAGGGATTAGCGCTTAACTTTTTTAGGACGGTCGGTCTTTTCTTTGTCTTTATTGCAATCCTTCAGTTCCAAGATCACTTTGTTGGATATGCCTTTGTTTCTCTAGGCATTGCAGCCTTGATCCTCTACTTCACATTCCGCGGTGTGTTCAGGAATAGAAAGCCGATTTAGTCAAAACTAACTACCGTGGAGGTATCCGGGCGAGATTTGATTCGCGTTCAGCCGCCAGTAACTCCTTCTGTAATGCTTTATATCTACCTTCACTTGTAATTTCGGCATATTGCAAGAGCAACTTCGCAGCAACATCAAACTGTCTATTTTCAATCAAAATACGAATCGCTTGGCGCGTAAGTAGAACTCGCCCTGACCCTGGCGCCACGTCTGGAAGCAACTCTGCCTCGCTTATTAGCCATTTAAATCTTTCTTCATCGCCTGCGCCTTTTGCCGCTGCAGCAAGAAGGAAAAGAATAGATTTTCTCTTTTTGCCTGTCTTCAAGAGTTCCCATCCCAATTTAATGGCCGCACTATATTCGCTTTGCCTAATCAAGAGTTTAGTGTGTCCTGCAATTGCAAAAGGGCGGCTCTGACTGTCACTTTCTGCAAATTTGAAATCATTTAAAGCCTTCTCATATTCGGACAACTCAGAAAATGCAGCGCCCCGTGTTGTAAAGGCAGCATATTGTTTAGGATCCGTATTTATTGCAACATTTGCGACGGTCACTGCTAGGTCTGCACGGCCTAGGCGCTTTCTTAGTTTTGATGATATTGAAGTAAGCGCATGCGGTGAGCCATCAGCTAATAGCAATGCAATTTCGTCTAGTGCCTCAATGACAGACTCAAAGTAAGTCCTAAATCTCTCTGAATCTTTGTTAAGGAGTCCATTAAATTCATTCAACGTCGCAGAAGTGTCTTCGCAATTTCTCCTGAATTCCTCCTTACTATGAAAATCTCGAAGTGAACCCGCAGCGAACCGCATCGCCGCCTCTTTAAGAAGGGTTGGTTTCAGGGGGCGACGTGTTGCCGATTCAAGTGCTTTTTGTGCAGATTTCTCTAATTCGCTCCACAATTTATTCGCAGAAAAAATACGTGCGCATTCGAGCCACTCCTCAAAGGAGCCCCTGGGTCGCTTTAGGGCTTCTCTAGCTTCATCCACTGTCTTTATCGCTATTGGTTCAAGAAGTGTTTGTGTGTCCACCATTGAAGTGTCCCTCTACATTGGTAAAAAGTCATCAAAATTTACATACAACTTCAAGTTTCGCCTCGAGAAAATTGCATGATGCGAGGTTTCACTCATGAACCATCAAGCATTGAACAATTCCGGTAGATGTTTTAAGGTTTTAGAAACTCACAGTCTTAAAACTCATCATGGATGAGATCCATCCCCATTACTCTTTCTGAATCAAGTTCTTCTGGGTCCCAGTCAATATTGATCCCAACCTGGTCAGAAAGTGTTGTAATTTCATAGTCATCTAATTCGTCCAAAGGAATCATAGTGTCATCAAAAATTGCAGATAGGCCATCACGATCCCAGTCCAAATTATCATCCGAAATAGGCACAACTATGCGGTTTATATGAGTTATAACTGAGTCAAACTTTCTATGCTGATCAAAGAGCCCATAAAGAATATCTAAGTCAACTTCGGATAACGCATTCAATTTGGTGCTACCTATAAATGCTATTCTATGTTCTCGAGAAAGTTTTCCCCACTTGCGCTCCCAAGAATGAAGAAGGCGATATCTAGTCTTTGTGGACTTAACTGTAAATATTCTATATGGAGTCCCGAAACGCGCGTTCAACAATATTAGCGCGTCAACCAGGTCTACTGACTTTTCGATGGCACTAGACCAGTCCCCGAATTGATACCTACTCAATTTCCACAAAAGACGTTGATTTTTCAAAATAAAATCGTCAAAGGGAATCTTCTGATTTCCAAATGTTCGATACCAGTATGATGCAACTTCCTCGATTTCATTTTTCATTTGCCTAAAACCCCTATCTGTTTCGAGTCTTGTTTACTGGCTAATCTATTTTCCCGTTATCATTCAATAAAAACAATAGCTAGTTACTTCACAACAACTCGCACAACATCCTCGGCCGTTGCACTCTCCCCTAGCCCCACGTTTACATTCGTTGGTATTCCATTGATCTGGGCTGCTGCAAGAAAGGCTAACTGGGCTGCAATTTCGCTCATCCAATAGAAGGCAGTGGGACCTGCGCGATCTAATATGCGTTGGGCTTGATTGATTCTGGTGTCAGAGAACTTTTCGCAATCATTGTTGTCATCGTTAATGACATCAAGGAGTAACTGCTTGATCTCGGCTCCGATGCTGGAGGTCTCATTGGATTG
>CAIVPV010000085.1 GCA_903907915.1 uncultured Cytophagaceae bacterium | reverse complement strand
GGGGAATTAAAAACAAAGCCTACTCAACATAGCGTAAAGCAATTATCAGAATCAGGAATTCAGCCTGATATCTTAGTTTGCCGTACAGAACATCCGATTCCTCAAGAAATGAAGAAGAAAATCGGATTATTTTGTAACGTTTCTGAAGCTGATGTTATCGAAGCACGCGATGCTTCTACTATCTATCAAGTTCCTCTTTTAATGCAGAATGAACGTTTAGATAGTCGTGTATTATATAAATTAGATATCTATAACGATAAGGAGGCCAACCTGAAGAACTGGACTAATTTCTTAACGAAATTGCAGAATCCGAAGTTTGAAATTAATGTGGGTTTGATTGGAAAATACGTAGAATTAAAAGATTCGTATAAATCCATCGCCGAGTCCTTTATTCATGCTGGAGCTGCTAATGATATAAAAGTCAACTTACAATGGATCTCATCCGAAACAATGGATGCGGAAAACGTAGCTGAGACTTTGGCAGGATTAGATGGTATTTTAGTGGCGCCGGGTTTTGGCGAAAGAGGAATTCAGGGTAAAATTAATGCAGTGAAATATGCTCGGGAAAACAAAATACCTTTCTTAGGTATTTGCCTAGGTATGCAATGTGCTGTGATTGAATATGCCAGAAATGTAATGGGTCTAACAGAAGCCCATTCGTTTGAGATGAATCCAGACAGTCCAGATCCCGTGATTAACTTAATGTTAGAACAAAAAGAAGTCTCTGAAAAAGGCGGCACGATGCGTTTAGGTTCTTATCCTTGTAAGATTGAAAAGGGAACTTTGGCCTATAAAATATATGGTAAAACAGCTATTCAAGAACGACATAGACATCGCTATGAATTTAATAATGACTATCTAGAGCGTTTCCACAAAGCTGGCTTAATTACTTCAGGAATAAATCCAGATTCTAATTTAGTAGAAATAGTGGAAATCGAGAATCATCCTTTCTTCGTGGGAGTTCAGTTCCACCCAGAATATAAATCGACGGTAGAAAGTCCTGCTCCCCTATTTGTACAATTTGTTAAAGCAGCTCACCAACAGGCTGTTCCATTCATCAAAAATTCAAAATAAACAATCATGGATAGAAATTCCATCACGGGTATCGTATTAATTATGGGTATGCTCTTAGGCTACCAATATTTCTTTGCCCCTAAAGAAGTTCCAGTCGTAAAAGCGAAAGCGCTAACACAAAAGGCAAGCGTTGCAGCCATAAAAGATTCCGCTAAAGTGGTATCCATCGATAGTTCGGCAAAACCAGAGCAGGTATTTACGCTTGAAAACAAAGATATTGTTGTTAAAATATCTTCTAAAGGTGCTAAACTAGTTTCGGTTCAATTAAAGAACTACAAAAGCTTTGCTACTTTCGATGCAGGTAAAAAAGACGGATTGTATTTATACAATGGTGCGAGTGATGAATTCTCCATCGAATTACCTACTAGTGCGGGGAAAATAAAAGTGAATACTCTTGATTTTGCTGGTAGTCAAACCGGGAATAAAGTAGAATTCGTCAGCACTTTAGCTAATGGGCAGACTATAAAATCAAGCTATAACCTAGCTGAAAGTGGTTTTTTAGTAGATTATCAATTAGATGCTAAATCTGTAAGTGTTACTGGAGGCGATTATTTTATTCATTGGAAAGAACAAGTTCACCAAACAGAGAAGGACATCACGGAAGAACGCAAAGCAACGATCAATTATTTGCTGACGGAAGATGAAGAATTTGATTATCTATCGGAGAACACGAGTTCAGTGACGAATGAAAATTTAGACAAGAGCACTAAATGGATCAGTTTTAAAAAGAAGTACTTCTTATCAGGTATCATTCCCCAAGGATTTACTTTCAAATCTGCGGCATTGACTGCTACGCCTAATTTGACTGATAGTCTTAATATCAAAACACTAGACGCACAAATAAT
>CAIVPV010000084.1 GCA_903907915.1 uncultured Cytophagaceae bacterium | reverse complement strand
CTGGTACCACCAAGAATGAAAATAATTGTTTTTAGGTCAAGTCCCTTGAAAATCGACAGACTCATTATAACTTCAACGTATTTTGATGATGACTGAACTGAGATATCACTCAAACTTAGAGAAGTAACCAATCCTATCAAGAGCAAAGCGACGAGATCTAGGATTGAAATACAAAATTGAGTCAGACCTAGAAATACAAGTTTTTTTCGATCTTTTTGTTCTATCAGGGCCACAACCTGACCTAAGTGGCTCCAAGAACCTATTTTGCGACCGACAGACATGAGGTCATACTACTTTCCAACTCTCTTCAAGCCTCCCCGGTAACAGAATTTAAGTCGCTTTTTCTGTAACTTTGATAGCCTGGCCTTATGGCCAAGCAGAAAAAAAATGATTTAGCCCTTCTTGGTGGAAGAAAAGCTTTTACTGCGAAAACTAAGCCTCACAACCCCATCGGACTGAAGGAGCAGATTTCTGCCTACAAGGTACTTCGCTCAGGAGTCCTATCGAAATTTCTAGGGACTTGGAGCCAAGACTTCTATGGCGGGCCGAAGGTCCAGGAATTCGAGAAGCTCGCTACTGAGGTATTCCATACAAAGCATGCAATATCAGTTAACTCCTGGACCTCCGGGTTAATTGCAGCCGTTGGAGCGGTTGGGGTCGAGCCCGGTGACGAAGTAATTGTGACGCCTTGGTCTATGTCAGCGTCGATCGCGGCGGTACTTCATTGGGGAGGAATTCCGGTATTTGCAGACATAGAACCTGACGAATTCAATATAGACCCAAATAAAGTTCGCGAGCTAATAACTGTACGAACAAAGGCCATTCTGGTTGCAGATATTTTTGGTAAATCTGCCAAATTAGAAGAGTTGATGAAGTTGGCTTCACAACACGGAATTAAAGTTATCTCTGATACTGCACAAGCACCTGGGTCAACTTCCCAAGGAAGATTCTCTGGAACGTTGGCGCATATTGGTGGGATAAGCCTCAATTATCACAAGCACATACATACCGGTGAGGGTGGAATTCTCTTCACAGATGATGATGAATTAGCTTTTAGAATGAAACTAATCAGAAATCATGCTGAATCAATCGTATCCGGAGCGCAAGTTGAAGATATATCTAATTTGGTCGGATTTAATTTCAGGTTGGGTGAATTAGAAGCCGCAATTGGAATTAGCCAATTGGAAAAATTAAACAAAATCATACGAGTAAAGCAGGGGCTAGCAAATGAACTGACCAGAGAATTAACTGGTCTTCAAGGATTAATACTTCCTAAGATTGATTTGAATTTGGAAAATGTTTACTATGTTTATCCAATACTTATCGATAAGAAAATTATTAAATCCTCTCGAGCAGCAATTGTAAGAGCGCTTCGAGCCGAAGGTGTGCCGGGATTGTCCGAGGGTTATCAAAATTTGCACTTGCTGCCAGTATTCCAGCAACAGCGTGCTTTCGGTAAGAAAGGTTTTCCTTGGAATCAAGCAACGGGTTCTTTGTACAATTATTCAAAGGGAATCTGTCCGGTCGCTGAAACCTACCACGATGAATTGTTTATAGGATTTGGGATAACTGGTCTAGCCCTCAAGAAGAAACATATTGCTCAGGTCGGAGCGGCATTTAGGAAGGTTTGGGAGAACCTTGAATATCTTGCAGAAGAAGGAAAGTGAGTTAGTTTCCCTTCTCACCAAATCTCCTCTTACCGTCGTCAGCCATGATGCTGGAGGAGCCAATGTTTTGCAAGCATTTATTCAGGCAAATAATTTGACGCCAAATCAACTTCATTTGAGTGGGCCTGCCAGTCAGATTTTTGATTCAACCAAAATTCTCACAAATACGGCTTTTCTGAATCAACCAGAAGTGATACTGGCAAGCACTGGATGGCAAACAGATTTTGAAATAAATTTTATTGACTCCGCTGTTACCTTGGGGAAAAGGGT
>CAIVPV010000083.1 GCA_903907915.1 uncultured Cytophagaceae bacterium | reverse complement strand
TTTCCATCGACCATGCCTTGCAAGATTTGAATCTGGCGTGGGGATAGTGATGGTCCACCCGAGGTGACTTGATCAAAGTTTTCGTCGGGAAGTGCAAAGAATTTGCTGTGCGTGAAATAAATACTGGAAAGCGCTGAATACAGAGTTACCGCTTCCATTGCTTCCTTCGTAATTTTGCCATTTTCTGGCCACTCCACCAAGAAGAAACCGGAGAGTGAAGTGCCTATGGAAAAGGGCGTAACGGTCAAAGTTGATTTGGGATCGCAGATACAACCTGTCAACGCGATTTCTTTACAGATATTCTCAGTTGAAATCAGGGTTTCGAGCTCTTCAAGTCTGCGCTGTGAGAGTTGAGCTACGGTGAATTTATATGGTGTCCCAATCTCGGCGCGGAGCTCGAGCAAATTGTTATTTAGCAAAGAAAAGAGTTGTACCGAGGTGACGCCGTAGGAATGAAGGAAGTCGCGGCCGAGGGCTGCAAGAACATCGATCGGCTTAGGGTGAAGTGTTAAGAAGGTCGTGAAGCGAACTACGTCTGAAAGATACGATGTCACGAAATGCCCCCCCCGTTTACTAGAAGTCACCGAAAAATAGTGACTGTTCGCTAGGACTTTATTGGGAAAGCGTATGACTGGTCGGTGACAAAACTTAGGAAAATGACCATAAAAGACTGGTCAAACGAATTTATATTCTTCTGAATTCCTCTTAGATATTCATTGAACAAGGTATGAATCGCATTTTTCTATTGCGCATCACAAGTAACGCGTTAGGGCCTAGAGCATTCCTCCTGAAAGAGCTGACTTGGCCGCTTCTTTTCTATCTGAGACTCCAAGTGTTTTAAAGATTGCCATGGTTTCGTGGCGGATAGTCGAGACCGAAAATCCGAGAGAAACAGATAATTCATGATTAGTCTTTCCATCGACCATCCCAGTCAAGATCAGTAACTGCCTGGCGCTTAGGTTAGAAGAAGACTCTGATTTAACTTCAGAACCTAAAAGGCTAGATGTTGTGCCACGTGGGAATTTTGATAGTAAATAAAGAGTCATGAGGCTCGACAAGGCCTGTATGTAATGCGCAGTATCTGGTGTGGCTGTGTATCGATTTCCTTGCTGAAATAAGTAGAAACCTTTTATTGTTGAATCCAATGCAATGGCAGTAAGTGTTATGTGATTGCGTGAATTGTAAATACTGCCATTTTTTTCCAGGTCGGTATGCACATTTCTATCTTCTAAAAGCTCAGATAGAGAAGTTATGGATTTATGCTCAGAACCATCAATTGGAGTTCCGATAAAATGTCGAAGTACCAGATTTGATGCAGGATCAATGACCTGAACTTCAATTGCAGTGACGTCTTCTTCACTTAAAAAATCTCTTTTTAAAGTGGCCAGAAGATCATCAACGGATGGGCTTCTAGTCAGAAGCGTCGCAAATCGAGTGACTTCATCTAGGGCGCTCTTCATCTATGGAAGGTACTGCCTTTGCACGGTCATGACTAGACCTCACGGTTTTAATCGGCAAAAAAATAATGGCCTTCAGCGTGAAAGGCCATTATTTTGTAATGATTTAAATGCTTTTAAGCGCCTTTTTTACACCATTTGGTCTTAAGGGCGTTTAGAACAAGCACATTATCGGATGTCATCTTGTCGATTTCAGCCTGCTGGGTGATCTTGTCCGCTCCTGATAAAAGGCCAAGCATGTCTACTGCTTGAGGAATCAAGTCATCCTTGATCGACATGTAGCTGTCATAACCTTCTAGACATGTTTTAAGTGCCCATGTGTTTTTTGTTGGTGAGACAAATGGATTCTTGCCACAAAGGTAAGACTTTGAGCCAACCTTCTTTGTTGTGCCAGCCTTTGTGCATGAAGATCCAGTTTTAATGGTTGCAGCTGAGGCGGGGGTGATGACTGAAGTGGCTAGAAATAGGCCAAGAGTTGAAGCGATTACGATCTTGCGAAGCATAGATACCTCCATAGGAATAGCGAAAGAATAGCAAGAAACCCTTATTTTAATAGGGGCGCAAGGGTGAATTGTTTGGTAATCGCCTGTGAATAAATGGGAACTAAAGAAGGTCTGAGATTCGGGCCATGCGAGACAGGGCCTGACAGGCTGATCTAAGAATGGGAATAGATAAAAGCGCACCAGTGCCTTCGCCAAGTCGTAAATCTAAATCTAGAAGTGGAGTTAGTCCAAGGTGCTTAAGTGCAATTATTGATCCTGGCTCAGAAGAACAATGCGCAGCAATGAGCAATTGTGTTGTATTTGGTTTGAGTGCTTCGGCAACTATTGCTGCAGCAAGTGTGATGACGCCATCTAAAACAATTGGTATTTGAAGCGAAGTTGCACGCAGTATGTAGCCAGTGAGTGCAGCTATTTCAAGGCCTCCGATTTGAGCAAGAACATCAATTGGATCTGATGTGGTTTTTGTCTTAGTGATTAATTGATCAACTATTTCTACTTTGCGTTCATACGTCACATCATCGATTCCCGAACCGCGTCCTGTAGCTTCTTGTGCATTTGCTTTTGCAAAGTGGGCAATCAACGCTGCTGAGGGTGTTGTGTTTCCAATACCAACTTCACCAGTGCAGAGGGAGCGAGATCCACCAGCAATCAATCTCTCTGCGGTCTGTGCGCCAACGTTCATTGCGGCAAGTACTTCTTCTCGCGTCATTGCACTGTCGGTTCGAATATCGTGCGTTCCACTTTTCACTCTCTCGTTGCGCACAGCGCGTGACTTAGAATCACCAACTGCACCAACATTTATGTATTGGCAGTACACATCAGCAATATCTGCCAAAACAGAGACAGCAGCTTTGTGATCTCCCATGACTTCTAGCATCATCCCTGTAATCGCTTGCGGCCACGGAGTAACAGAGTCATCAGCTGCAATTCCGTGATCTCCCCCAAAGACAGCAATAGCAGCGGGATCGACAGTTGGCGTGTGCGAATGAGTAATACCTGCAATTTGTGCGGCAACTTTTTCTAGTTTGCCCAATGAGCCAACCGGCTTTGCCAAACCATCAAACTCTTTTTGTACAGCGTCTGCATGCGCCTGTGAGAACGTTGGTTGTGTATGTAATGCACGATCCAGTGCAGAACCACTATGTAACAAGTATTGGTGAAGTGACTGATAAATATCAGGCCCTGTGTATGCAAAGGCAGCACCCGCAGCGTGAGCAGCCTGTAAGTCGGTTTCGATATCGCCTATGTAAATAGTGCACTCTGCTTTTACCTCCAGCGCCTTTATTGCCGCAGTCATCGGTGCCGGATCTGGCTTGTGAATTCCTAATTCGCCCGTTGCAATAACAACTTCGAAGTACTG
>CAIVPV010000082.1 GCA_903907915.1 uncultured Cytophagaceae bacterium | reverse complement strand
TTGCTTGCTCGTTTGTATTTGAATTCTGCGGTTTGGAGTGATCCTTATGGAACTCCGACCTTCAAAGCGGAGGATATGGATAAAGTAGTGGAATATTCAGATAAAGTGATCAACTCAGGTCAATATGCGTTATCAACGGATTATTGGGATATTTTCAGCAACGTAAATCACACGAATAAAGAGTTAATTTTTGCCGTAGATCAACGGGCTGAATTAAACGGGCACAACCGTATGTCTTATTTCTCTTTAGCCAATGATCAGCGTCCTTTACCTTCCTATCCTGCTGCTAATGGCACGGACGGTCCAGCTATCACGCCTACGTTCTATCAATCTTGGGTTTCGGCTTATGGTTCAGTAGATCCAGCGGTAGCTGATCCACGTTTTTACAAGCAAAACGTAGTAAAAGCGGATGATCAATGTGTGGATCCTGCAACGTATAAAATTGACCGTGGAATTTTACGTGGTCAGCAATACGGGTTACTGTATGCTTCTGGAGCATTTGTAAAATGTGCAGATGGTAAATCGCTAAAAGTAGGTAAAATTATGAATAGCCGTGGTAAGGGTAGTCCAGCCGTTATCCACGTAGAGCAAGTAGACTACACCACCACAGGTAGTGATTATAGCGCAGGTTTCCGTGTGGAGAAATATGAGTTCTCCGATAAATCTTCGTCTGGTCGTAACTTTGGCGAAGCAGATATCATGATTGTACGTTTAGCAGATGTGTATTTAATGCGTGCAGAAGCAAAATTGCGTAAATCAAATGATGCTGCCGGCGCTCTTTTAGATGTGAACAAAGTGCGTTTAGCGCGTACGGCTAATACGCCAGCTACCGCATTAACTTCGATTAACTTAGACTTATTATTACGCGAGCGTGGGTTTGAATTCTATTGGGAATTACAACGTCGTACGGATTTAATTCGCTTTAATAAATACGAAGATGCCTGGACAGAGAAAACAAATACAAACAAAAACAACCGTGTTTTCCCTATTCCTCAAACGGCTATTGATGGAGCATCGAACTTGCCAGGCTATTTAAAACAAAATGCAGGGTATTAATCCCAAAATTTAACTATTTGATTTTATAAAAAAACGCTAAGAATTCTTAGCGTTTTTTTAATTTAACACCATGAAAAAAATCCTCTTCCTTTTCCTTTCCTTTTCTGCGTTTAGCCAAAACGACCAGATCGTTCGCGGACCTTATTTACAATCAATGACATCGGAATCAGTTTTGATTCAATGGCGTACGGCATCACCTCAGTCCAGCCAAGTAACTTTGGTGACAAAAGGGGAGAAGAACTCGCGTGTGATTGCGGATACGAATCGGGTGATTGATCATATAGTGGAGGTGTCAGGACTTAGGCCTTCTAAAACGTATACTTATACTATCTCGCAGAACCATCAGGGGAGTTTTCATACTAAACCAAAATCAGGGGATCCTACTTCTGTGCGGATTTGGGCTTTAGGGGACTTTGGCTATGATACGCCGAATCAAAAAGCCGTCGCCGCTTCTGTTAAAAATTTCATGGCTACAAAGCCGATCGATGCCTGGATTTGGTTAGGGGATAATGCCTATAATACCGGGAAAGAGGAGGAATACCAAAAATACGTTTTTGATGTCTATGGCAAAGATTTTTTCCCTTATCTAGCGCTTTATCCTTCTCCTGGAAATCACGATTATGCTGGGAAGCACGATCCCACGAAGCCACCTTATTTTACTATTTTTTCACTTCCTTCTGAAGGGCAGTCGGGCGGAATTCCCTCGCGTTCTGAATCCTATTATTCGGTGGATTATGGCTCTTTGCATCTTATTTCGTTAGACACAGAATTGCGGGATACTGCTGGAAATCAAGTGATGGATGGGAAAGGCGATCAGTATGATTGGTTGGCCAAAGATTTAGCTGCAAATCGCCTCCCTTTCACCATCGTCTATTTTCATAAGCCACCTTATTCTAAGGGATCGCATGATTCAGATACCGAATCTGATATGAAAAATATGCGCGAAAAGGTGAATCCACTTTTTGAGAAATTTAAGGTAGACATCGTTTTAGCCGGTCATAGTCACGTCTATGAAAGAACATTGCC
>CAIVPV010000081.1 GCA_903907915.1 uncultured Cytophagaceae bacterium | reverse complement strand
GTAGGTTCTTTAATCTCCAAGTTCATGACGGATGCAGGAATGGCTTGGCAAACACAAGTTTGGGTAATTATTATCCCAACTGTCATTTATGCTGTCTTGTTCTCTGGTCAAGCTTTCCCTAAGCCAAAGGCTGATGCTAGTTCAACTATGGATAGTTTTAAGGCTATGTTAAATCCTTTGTATTTATTTATGGCGGCTTGTATGGCATTAACAGCTATTTCAGAATTTGGTCCTCAGCAATGGGTAGGTCCGATTTTAGCAAAAGCGGGTGCTAGTCCGATGTTAATTTTAGCCTTGGTAACAGGTTTGATGGCCGTGGGTCGTTATTTCGCCGGTTCTATTATTGCTAAAATCAATACAGTGGGTGTGTTATTAGCCTCTGCGGTATTTGCTTTAGCCGGATTATACATGATGAGTACGATGTCAGGAACTACCTTGTACTTCGCTGCCTTCATCTACGCATTAGGTATTTGTTATTTCTGGCCAAACATGTTAGGTTATGTCGCGGAAGCAATGCCTAAAACAGGTGCTTTGGGTCTATCTATTATGGGTGGAATCGGGATGTTTTCGTCTTCTATGTTTCAGCCAATTATCGGTGGATGGATTGATAAAAATAAAGTAGTGGCAGTTAGCAATGGCTTAACTGGTGATGTAGCTGATTTAGCGGCAGGCCAAGCAACCTTGTCTAATATGTTGTTATTCCCAGCCATCTTAATTGTAGCATTTGCGATTCTTTATTTCTTTGGAAAGAAAACAGCAAACGCATAATCTAGAATTTTATTTAATTTAGGGGGCTCGAAAGGCCCCCTTTTTTTATGCGTTACCTGATCTTATTCTCTTTCTTGATTTTTGCGTGCAAGCCTAATTGGCGGATTGATCCTACCAAAGTACAGGAGGAATTGCAGGCGCAATCAGCGCAAAACACGGAGCGTCGGATTCAGGTAACTACCCGTCTAGGTGATTTTGAACTAGAGTTAGATGATAGAACACCTCTACATTCGGTGAACTTTATTCGACTGGTGAAGATGGGTTATTTCGAAGACCGTTATTTCTATCGCAATGTGTATGAAATAGGAATACAAGGAGGTGGAGAGTACTTTGATCGCTTGAATTTCTTAGTTCCAGCAGAATATATCGATGAATTGAGGCCGGTACGGGGTTCGATTGCGATGGCTCGTTATGACGAAGGAAATCCCTTGCAATCATCTTCGCCTACCGAATTTTTTATTGTGACGGACACAGAGCAGGCGAATCGCTTTTATCGAAAATATGTGGTTTTTGGAAAAGTCACTAAAGGCATGGCCGTTGTGGATTCAATTAAAAAAGAACGCTCCTTCGATGAGAAACCGGTTATTCCGGTGAAGTTTTCGATGTCTGTTTTGGCCCCATAAAAAGACTCAAAAGTAAGGCAATCGCCATCACTAATAAACAGCCTAAGACATTAAGCCAAAGGAAGGCCATCCAGTCCATTTTCCACGCATAAATCACAAAGGCTTCAGCAATCAATGCTGCGATGAAAACCTGCGTCCCTGTCGTTCTAGGTAAATAAAAGGCGCACAAGAAGATACCTAAGATCGTGCCATAAAACCAGGAACCTAAGATATTGACGACTTCAATTAAACTTCCCATATTGACGGCAAACTGAGCTACCACTAAACAGAGAATTCCCCAGCCTAGTGTGATGATTTTTGATATCCACCAATAATGCTGATTTCCACGATCAGGTGCTATAAATCGCTGATAGATGTCCACCATGGAGATGGAGGTCAAAGAACCAAATGCCGATGCCATCGAGCCCATGGAGGAAAGTAAAATCATCGCGATGAGGAATCCGATGAATCCAATAGGTAAATGATCGATGATATAGCGTAAGAAAATGTAATTAGTGTCTTGCGCGTCGGTGTTTGGTTTAGCTGTCTTTAGGAGCTCCACCGCCTTTTCTTGGTTCTTCGTAGCTTGTTTATTCAAACCATCAAGTCGATCAAAATCCTGCTGTAAAATAGCTGATTTCTTCGCCTCAAAAATAGCTCCCTTTTCTTGGTCAATGGCTTGATGTCCTGGAATAGTGCTAAACACGGCCTCTGTATTTTTATTGAAAAAAGTAGGAGGGGCATTAAATTGGTAAAAAGTGAATACCAAAATCCCTACTAGCAAGATGAAAAACTGCATGGGGATTTTCAGAAATCCATTCATTAAAAGACCTTTCTTAATCTCTGAAGCTGAAACGCCTGAAAGGTAACGGCCTACTTGGCTTTGGTCCGTACCGAAATAAGAGAGTTGCAAAAAGAAGCCACCGATAATCCCAGACCAAATAGTATAGCGATTATTCAAATCGAATTTCCAATCAATCAGATTAACTTTTCCCATCTTGCCCGCAATCTGCAAGGATTCTTTCACTCCAATCCCATCCGGCAACGAGGAAACAGCATAAAATCCGACGAAAACCATGCCGACTAACACCACCGCCATCTGAAGCATTTGCGTATAGGAAATTGCTTTAGATCCGCCTAGCATACAATAAGTAGTCACAATCGCAGCCGTCACGGCATTTGTCCACGTCAAATCCCAGCCTAATAGAGTGGAAAGGATAATGGAGGGTGCTGCGATGGTCACACCGGTCGATAAGGCACGTGGAATTAAGAAGAGGAGGGAAGTGAGCACTCGGGTTTTGGCATCAAAACGATTCTCTAAAAATTCGTAAGCCGTGTATACTTTTAAGGAGAAATAGTGCGGTATGAAGGTCACCGAAAGGATAATCATCGCGATAGGTAAGCCTAAATAGAACTGGACGAAACGCATTCCATCGTGGTAAGCCTGACCCGGAACCGACAAAAAGGTAATCGCAGAGGCCTGAGTGGCCATTACTGATAATAAAATGTGGTACCATGGAAGTTCGCGGTCAGCTAATAAAAATCCCTGCAAAGAATGCTTCGTTTGCTTCCCTTTCCAGCTCCCATAAGCCACAATGCCACCAATTGTGCACAATAAAACAATCCAATCTAGTCCTTGCATTTTAGTTAAATGTTTCAGTCAGGTAGATAAACAAAAGAATGATCCCTCCTAAGAAGGCGAGCAAGGTTCCGTACCAGCGATTGAAATTCATAGCACAACAATTTTGTCCAAAGTTAATCCAATATTTATATTTAAAAGCTTTTGAAATTTTAAAATTGCTGACTACCTTTGCACTCCAAATTACGCGGGTGTGGTGGAATTGGTAGACATACCAGACTTAGGATCTGGCGCCGCGAGGCATGGGGGTTCGAGTCCCTTCACCCGTACCAATAGCAAGCCCTCAACACCAAAAAGGTTTTGAGGGTTTTATTTTAATAGCTAATTATAAATAAGAACAAATGAACATTTCACTTAACAAGGCAGGGGATTTAGAAGGTCGTTTGACCGTTGCAGTTTCACCAGCAGATTACGCGGAAAAAGTAGAGGCTAAATTGAAGGATTATCGCAAAAAAGCATCCATCAAAGGATTTCGTCCGGGTATGGTTCCTGTAGCGTTAGTAAAGAAATTATATGGTCAATCTGCTTTAGTAGACGAGATAAATCACTTGTTAGGCCATGCCGTTTCTGATTATATTAAGGAGAATAAATTGAACCTAGTAGGGGAGCCTTTGCCAGCAGTAGATGAGGCAGATGCGATCGACTGGGAAAAAGATACAGAATTTACGTTCCATTATGATTTAGGTTTCCACGGAGATTTTACGGTGGATTTGGCCAAAATCAAATCAATCAACTCTTACGAAATTAAAGCAGACAAGAAGGAAATCGAAGAAACGATCGAAAACTTGAAGAAGCAATTTGGCGATCAAACTCATCCAGATTCAGTAGAAGACCGTGATTTAGTATTCGGAACTTTCACACAAGGTG
>CAIVPV010000080.1 GCA_903907915.1 uncultured Cytophagaceae bacterium | reverse complement strand
TGGGAAAAGGATATGGAAAATGGAAGGATACCAGTTTCCGTATTGCAAACTTCCCTAGCCACACGTTTGAAGATATTGAAACACTCATCCAAACCATAAAATATGAACTTTAACTTCAATGAGATCCTATCAGCCTCCCTGATCCTTTTTTCCGTCATCGATATTTTAGGGTCCATCCCCATTATCATCGATTTGCGAAAAAAAAATGGGGACATACATCCCGGACAGGCAACTTTAGCCTCTGGAATCATCATGGTAGGCTTCTTTTATGCAGGTAAATTTATTTTGCACTTACTAGGGGTAGACACGAATTCATTTGCAATGGCAGGTGCACTGATTATCTTTTTGATCGGTATGGAAATGACCTTGGGGCGCAGCATCTTTAAGAATGAAGAAATTGAAACAAATACTCATTCCATTGTTCCTTTGGCCTTTCCTATCATAGCGGGTGCAGGAACGATGACCACGTTAATCTCCTTGAAATCACAGTTTGAAGAGGAAAATATCATCATCAGTATCTTTATCAATCTTATTTTTATCTACCTCGTATTGCGATCAAGCGTATGGATCGAGAAGAAATTAGGAAGCGCTGGAACTCAGATTTTACGTAAAATATTCGGAGTTATTTTGATTGCGATCGCGATTAAGATCTTTAAATCTCGTTTGATGTAGATGGCCAAAAAACAGAAATATTATGTGATTTGGGCGGGTCATCAGACCGGTATCTTTGATTCTTGGGTTGAGACCGAGAAGCACATCAAAGGTTATGCGGGGGCGCAATACAAGGCATTTGAGTCTAAATCAGAGGCTGAAATTGCGTCGAAAAAGAACTATTGGGCGAGTGTAAACCCCGCATCGAAAACAAAAGCCCCTCGACTACACGTAGCAAAATTCATCATTCCATCTATATCAGTCGATGCGGCCTGTGCTGGGAATCCTGGTGTTTTAGAATACCAGGGAGTCAATACCGAGACGAAAGAGATTTTATTTGCCCGTGGGCCATTCCCAGAAGGCACCGTTAACTTAGGTGAATTCCTAGCGATTGTTCACGGCCTTGCCTATTTGAAAAAATTAGATTGCCCCTACCCTTTGTATTCCGATTCAAGAACGGCTATCGCCTGGGTTCGAAATCGGGCAATTAAGACAACTCTCGATCGCAATGCCGGGACGGAAGAGTTATTCAAGATGGTCGATAATGCGATAGCCTGGTTGAAAGGCAATCAGTATACTACGAAAGTCTTGAAATGGGAAACCGAAGACTGGGGTGAAAATCCGGCAGATTATGGCCGAAAATAGATCCGTTTTCGAATTCAAGCAATTCTCCTTGAGTCACGGAAATCCGGGATTGAAGATCAGTACGGAGGCTTGTCTTTTCGGTGCTTGGGCTTCTCTAAAGGCACGAGACCATTGCCTGGATGTGGGAACGGGATGTGGCTTACTAGCTTGCATGATAGCTCAAGGAGATCCCACTTGTGCTGTAAAAGCGCTTGAAATACATCCCGATGTGGCAGAATTAGCATCCGAAAATTTCCATTCAAGTCCCTTCAAAGAACGCCTCGAACTTATTCAAGGTGATGTTTTAACCTATACATCAGAAGTACCATTTGATTTCATCTGTTGTAATCCTCCCTTTTTTACCAATCATTTAGCGGCAATAGATCCAGCTAGGCACATGGCTATTCATGCGGATCATTTGAGTCCAGCTGAATTAGCGACCTCGATTAATCGATTACTGTCGAAAGACGGAGAATTTGCGGTGTTGTATCCACCTGATGTTTTGGCCCTATTCGAACAAAACCTACAAGCTAGCGGCTTGTATATCAACGAAAAAGTAGCGATTCTTTCGAATCCAGGCAGCCCGGTATTGCGGATAATGGCGCGCGGATCCCGAAACAAAAATACAATCGTGCAAAGCAAACTGCACATCAAAACAGAACAAGGCGACTATAGCCCAAAATTCATTGAATTATTAAGACCCTATTATATCATCTTTCCTTCATAATTATTTTGTATTTTTGCTCGTATGTTACAGCTATCCATCGTAGTACCTCTTTATAACGAAGCCGAATCGCTTCCAGAACTGTGTTCTTGGATCGATCGGGTAATGAAAGAAAATGCCTTTTCTTATGAGATGATATTCGTCAACGATGGAAGTAACGATAATTCCTGGGAAGTTTTAAAGCAATTATCCACGCAATACAGCACAATTATAGCGATCTCTTTTGCGCGTAATTATGGCAAATCCGCTGCGCTGCATGAAGGATTCAGCAAAGCTTCCGGCCAAGTAGTCATCACCATGGATGCTGATCTGCAAGATTCTCCAGACGAAATCCCAGAACTATACCGATTGATTACAGAGGAAAATTTTGATTTGATCTCTGGTTGGAAGCAAAAACGCTTTGACCCGATTTCGAAGACGATTCCTACTAAATTATACAATGCGGCAACGCGTAAACTGTCTGGCGTTAAATTGAATGACTTCAATTGCGGACTGAAAGCCTATAAAATTGAGGTCGTTAAGACGCTGCGTTTATACGGAGAAATGCATCGCTATATTCCCGTTCAAGCAAAATGGAACGGATTTACCAAGATTGGGGAGAAGGTGGTTCAACACCAAGCGCGTAAATATGGGGTGACGAAATTTGGCCTTGAGCGATTCTTGTTCGGTTTTTTAGATTTGTTATCGATTTCTTTTGTGCAGATTTTTGGCAAGCGCCCTATGCACTTGTTTGGAAGCCTAGGTATTTTATCTTTCCTAACTGGATCTTGCTTAACGATTTATCTAATGGGTGTTAAATTGTATAACATCGCTTATAATTTAAAATACCGAAACGTCACAGATAACCCACTCTTCTTCTTGGCTTTAGTGGCCATTATTTTAGGGGTTCAATTATTTTTAGCCGGATTCATAGGTGAATTATTAATCACTAATTCGGATAAGACGACGAATTATCAAATCAAGGAAGAAATATCCTAATTATGCCAAACAATGATCTGAGCTGGCTTTCGCGTTCCGAATTATTAATCGGTTCGGAGGGAATCCAGAAATTACAAAAAGCACATGTTTTAGTGGTCGGCTTAGGGGGCGTAGGCTCTTTTGCAGCTGAATTCATCGCCCGTTCCGGAGTAGGTCAAATGACTATAGTAGATGGTGACGTCGTAGATCCTACGAATCGAAACCGTCAATTACCCGCATTAGCGACGAACCATGGGGTTTCTAAAGCCCAAATCATGGCCGAACGCCTACAAGCCATTAATCCAGCGCTTGAATTAACGGTGGTAGAGCAATTTTTAAGTCCAGAAGAGGCTAAAAAACTCCTAGAGACTACAAAATTCGACTATGTGATGGACTGTATCGACTCGGTCACCCCTAAAATCACCTTATTGAAAACGGCCTATGACCTAGGTTTTAAAATAGCCAGTTCGATGGGTGCAGGAGGTAAAATGGATCCCACTAAAATCAGAACGGCAGATTTGTTTGATACCCGCGAATGTTATTTAGCGTCCCTAGTACGCAAAAGAATACGTAAAATGGGCGTTGGAAAGGGTATTAAAGCGGTTTTCTCTTTGGAAAAAGTCAAAGATGAATCCTTAATCCTGACCGACGGAAGCAATTTTAAAAAATCAGCTTATGGAACTATTTCCTATCTTCCTGCGGCTTTCGGAGGAGTAGTTGCCTCCATCGTCATCAGGGACCTGTTAGACGAGCCGATACCCATGGAAAAGAAGCTTAAATTACCCAAAATAAAATGATCAAAATAGGCGTCATCAATGTATCCGACCGGGCTAGCGCAGGTATCTACGAAGATATTCCGGGCAAAGCAGTAGTCGAATTACTGAAGGAATACCTCGAATCCGATTTCGACGTAGTCTACGCCGTTGTACCCGACGAACAAGATCAACTCGAGGCGAAGATGATTGAGATGTCCCAGGAGGTTTGCCTCCTAGTAACCACTGGCGGGACAGGCCCCGCCTTACGCGATGTCACCCCAGAAGCGACAGAAGCCGTTTGCCAAAAGATGATGCCAGGTTTCGGCGAATTAATGCGCTCTGTAAGCTTGCAATATGTACCTACAGCTATCCTAAGCCGCCAAACAGCCGGCATTCGCAATCAAACGTTAATCTTGAATTTACCTGGAAAACCAAAAGCCATTAGACAATGTTTGGAAGCTATTTTCCCAGCGATCCCCTATTGCATCGATCTCATTGGTGGACCCTTCTTGGTGTGTAGGGAGGAGAATATGAAGGCTTTCAGGCCAAAATAGCCCGAAGGGCAATTTTCAAAGTTCAAATTGCAAAGTTCAAAGTTCAAATCTGATCTTTGAACTTTAAATAAATGTCAAATTCACTTTTACTTTCATTTTTGAATTTTACTTACTGATATTTGATTCGTATTCAATTGGGAATTTTGCCAAGAAAAACTCGATGCTACTCCTTCATTTAATTTGATAATTTTTTGATTGATGTTAATTTGAGAAAATCTTGAAGCATCGCATAAATTCTCGCCTCCTCCAGGGCAAGATGAGTCAGCTAGTTGTGCACAACAATCTCCACAAAAACTCACAGTACATTTACACTCTGGTCCAGAAAAATAACTGGTACATGATGCCCCATTTTTACATGGATTTACTTCACAATGATCAGTAAATGTGGTAAATGTAATTAGTTGGGAATAGGCGTATTCGCCTTTGCTATTTTTTGCATAGGCTCTATATTTATAAGAAGTATTAGATGAAAAATTATTTATAGTGATATTAAAATCAGCAATTCCAATACCTACGCTATATTTAGATGCGTTTATTACATCAGGAGTTCTTGAATCTGAACTCAATAATACCACAAATCCATTTTCAATAATTGACAATTTTGAATCATTAATTTTAATACTCCCAGATAACGTAGCAGAACGATTATTTTCATTTGGGGTATTATCAGAATTTAACGTTGGCAAACGTTTCCCTTTAATAATTGTACCCATGGGCACTACTTGCGAATTTGCATAATAGGAAAAAAATAAAAAAATAATAGCTAGTTTGTACATATTAAAAGTTTTGTAAACAAGATCCATAATAATCAACACCATCATAAATTATCGTAATTAAATCTACTGCATTGGCTGTTGGTGTAACAGTAGGAACAGCAGCATCAGCCCATTTTATAGTGGGGAAATTAAGTGTTCTATTACCAGAACCATCTTGTTTGATTTTGATAATATAGGTACCAATTTTCGGATTGGTAAAAGCAAGTGTGGTAGAACCAGTTAAGACAACTTGAAGCACATTTCCAGTAGATAAATCTAAGGTAGTAGTGCTTGTGGAATTTATTGAACTAGGTTGTGTAAGTTCAAATGTTTTTGCTTTCACATTTGAACTAATTAAATCAGACAAGGTTAGACCACTACTTGCACTAACAGTTCCTGCTGCTGTTAATCTTCCTTTTTCATCCACAGTAAAAGTTGGAATACTTGAAGCATTTCCATAACTGCCTGCCATCACTCCGCTATTTGTTAATGTCGCAGTAATTGTACCTGTGCCTGTTCCAGTTAAATCTCCTGTAAAACTAATTGTTTGATCACCTGTATTGTTACCCGTTAAATTGGCTACAGCGGAATTAGCCAGCATAGCATTAGTGATTGCTCCGTTCGCAATGGATGTAGCATTTCCAACTGAAGTAACTGGACCTGTTAAATTCGCATTCGTCGATACAGTATTAGCACTTGTCGCTGTTGCTGCATTTCCTGTAATACTTCCAACTATTGTATTCGTTACAGTTAAGTTGGCTAAAGTCCCAACACTAGTTAAACTAGAACCTGTTATTGTTGATTTTAATGTAGTACCTGATAATGTACCAGCATCTATAGTGGTCCAGGATAGTGTTCCACTACCTGTGGTGCTCAAAACTTGGTTGGCTGAACCATGGGTGTTTGGATAAGTTACTGTACCAGAAGTTAATGTGCCGTTGGTTTTTACATTCGTTACACCCGAGCTTCCCAATTGAATGGAATTACTATTAGTAGCAATTGCTCGGTACCCTATTGCTGTTGCATTTGTTAAATTATTAGTACCGACATTAGCTTCTAAACCTAATGCAGTGTTATAAGATCCAGTAGTGTTGGTTTCTAAAGCACGGACACCAACAGCAGTATTATAATTTCCAGTAGTGTTTGCATTTAAAGCAGATGTCCCTAAAGCTGTATTTCCAGATACTGCCCCTCCTCCTAAACCTATTCTTATTCCATTAACAGTTAAATCATACGCCCCTAAATTTACAGCACCCGTTGCACCTGTATAAGGAACGCCGGTTGAAGTTGCACTCACAGTTCCTGCAGCAGTTATCCTTCCTTTTGCATCCACAGTAAAAGTTGGAATACTTGAAGCATTTCCATAACTGCCTGCAATCACTCCGCTATTGGTTATTGTTGCAGTAATTGTCCCAGTGCCTGTTCCCGTTACATCTCCTGTTAAACTAATTGTTTGATCGCCCGTATTGGTGCCAGAAGTAGTAGATAATACTGCCGCTTGTACATCCGTTACATAGTTTCTATTCGTACTTGGAGCAATATCTGCTGTGGTTGCATCTGCGCCTGCAGTTATTAAACCTTTAGTATCGAAGGTAATTTTAGTTTTTGTATTTGCAGCAATAGAACTATTTGGTACAATATAATTACTCCCTGCTATTAATGGTGTTTGGTAATCTGTACCTGCAATTAATGGCGCTTGTACATCTGTTCCGATAACTAATCCTAATTTAGATCTTGCTGCTACAGCATTTGTTGCCCCAGTACCACCATTACTTATAGCTATTGTAGTTCCACTCCAAGTGCCACTGGTAATTGTTCCAACTGTAGTTAAATTATTACTTCCATTCCAAGTACTTAACGCAGTATTCTCAACATCACCTAAACCCACTTTTGCTTTACTAATTCCAGTAGCTAATTTCGTATCCGTTACTGCAAGATCTGCTAATTTTATCGTGCTTATACCACCGTCTGCAATTCCTCCTGACGAACTATTTGCTGCAATATATGCCTTTACCGCCTTTTGGGATGGATATAATTCGTCGCTAGGAGATAAACCTCCTAAATCAGTTGCTATTGATTTATTAGAAACATTTTCCTTCAATGCTAATCCCGCAGAAACATCTAGAGCATTCGCCTTTAAACCCAATGCCGTATTAGTGGCTAAGCCGCTTAAATCTTGATCACCGGTATTTGTTCCAATAATCCCTTCCAATTTTGTCTTTTCAGCCGTTGTATAATCATTGCTGGATAAACCTTTACCTGTGATCTTATCTACCTTCAAGGCTAAACCACTATCTACTTTGGAAATAGTTGCTTTCAGAACTAAACTGCTATCTACTTTCGTTTTATTCACCTTTAAAGCCAAAGCAGTTATCATTGCGTACCCGCTTAAGTCTTGATCACCGGTATTTGTTCCAATAATACCTTCCAATTTTGTCTTTTCCGCCGTTGTATAATCATTGCTAGATAAACCTTTACCTGTGATCTTATCTACCTTAAGGGCAAGACCACTATCTACTTTGGAAATAGTTGCTTTCAAAACTAAACTGCTATCTACTTTCGATTTATTCACCTTTAATGCCAAAGCTGATGTCGTCGCATACCCACTTAAATCTTGATCCCCAGTATTTGTCCCAGTAATACCTTCCAATTTTGTCTTTTCCGCCGTTGTATAATCATTGCTAGATAAACCCTTACCAGTAATCTTATCTACTTTAGTTGCTAGGCTACTTTCAATAGCAAGCGATGTTTTCAAAGCATTTAAGCTTGAAACACCCGTCCCTCCTTTTTCTAGGGGAACAATGCCCGATATATTAGCAGCATCCACACTATTTGCAAAATGGGCATAAGCTACATATTGAAATTGCGTAGTCCCCAATAAGGTAAAACTCGTTCCTCCTGCGGGATCCATTTCAATCTTTAAAAATTTGGGATTATTCTTCCAGCTGATAGC
>CAIVPV010000079.1 GCA_903907915.1 uncultured Cytophagaceae bacterium | reverse complement strand
ATGCAAAGGCGTATCGATGGATGGGGCTTTAGACGATAAATCAAAAATGCAATGATTAAACAATTCTACCATCTCATCTTCGTGTTCCAAACCACGGTACACAGAAGTCAATGAAAGCAAACGATCCATGTACAAAGCCGCGCAACCCGATTTTTTCAAGGTTCCGATATCTCCGCCCGAGCCTTTGATCCACATTACTTCCGTCTCAGATCCCGTTAAAGGATCCTTGTCTTGTATTTTTACCGAGGTATTTCCCCCTCCATAATTGGTAATGCGTAAATCCGCTCCTAAAATATTAGAACGGTAGATGAAAAGGTCGACTTCATTTCCGGCAAGCGCCGCTACTTTAGCGTCATCCCAGAGATACGATACGTGTTTGTACATGGTTATTCTATTTTTATTAAAACTACAAAGGTAAAAGGGCTCAACCGAGCTTGTCTACCCAGGGTAGGTCAAATTATTTTTAATTATTTATCAACAGGCTTTGAACACAATTCTTAAAAAAAGAGACGCGAAAATCGCGTCTCTAAATTCTATTTCTTTTTCTTCGGTTGAGCCATGTCCATGTAGTCTACGACTAAACTGCTTAGGGCTTTCACCCCGACTTGGAAATGACCTTCATCTAAATAAAAATCAGGTGTGTGGTGACCCGCAGCTTCTTCCGATTTTTTATTATCCGGACGTGTACCTAAAAAGAAGAAGATGCCTGGAACTTTTTGTTGGAAGAAGGAAAAGTCCTCAGCGCCAGTATGAGCCGGAATAATGCGTACACGCTCTTTTCCATTGACCCCTTGCAACGTCGGTAACATTTTCTCCATTAATTCTGGATTATTATAGGTAACCGGATATCCAGTTCCTATCGTAACATCTGCCTTTCCTCCACCACTTTCAGCTATATTAGTCGCAATATCCTTGATGCGCTGATGCACTAAACCACGTTGCGCTACACCGAACGTACGAATCGTACCGATCATGTGAGATGATTCTGGAATGATGTTTTGGCGTATCCCACTGTGAATTGCACCTACAGTTACAATGGCAGGATCTTCTGTAATATTTACAGACCGAGAAACAATCGTTTGTAAACCCATCACAATTTGAGATGAGATAACGATAGGATCGACACCTTTCCATGGGGTTGCACCGTGTGCTTGCTTTCCATTTACTTTGATATCTAATTGATCCACTCCAGCCATGATAGCTCCTGACTTGTATTCGATCACCCCATTATCCGAAGTTGCTGTTACATGCAATCCAAAGATGACATCTACCTTCGGATTTTCCATCACCCCTTCTTTCACCATCAATTCGGCACCAGAAAGAATAGTTTCCCCTTTGTCATTGTAAACACCTTCTTCTGACGGCTGAAAAATAAACTTAACAGTTCCGGCTAAATTCGCCTTTTCAGACGCTAAAATTTCAGCAACCGCCATCAAAATTGCCACGTGCGAATCATGTCCACAGGCGTGCATTACACCTGTTTTTTGGCCATTGAATTCGGTAACAACTTTAGATTTAAATGGCACATCCGTGCGTTCTGTAACCGGCAATGCATCCATGTCTGCACGTAAAGCCACTACTGGTCCCGGCTTTCCACCTTGTAGGATTCCGACCACTCCCGTATAAGCCACCTTTTCTTGCACTTCAATCCCTAAGGAACGTAAATGCGCGGCAACGATACCCGCCGTGCGGACTTCTTGATTACCTAATTCAGGGTGCTCGTGGAAATCGCGACGCCAAGCGATTACTTTATCTTTCAAGGCATCTGCTTTTTGCGCAATAACTGGTTTCAACGAAGATTGTGCGTCCGCTAAAAAGGGCGCAAGTAACACGGTAATTAAAGCTAATTTATTCATTTGTATTTTTTATTTGTATCCCCATCCACGCATGATGGCTAAATCTTCTCTCATGCAATCCAATGGTTTCAATCCTTGGTATGATTCTTGTTCGATAATAAAATGCTTCGTTCCTCCTTCTTTGTCCCCTAATTTGACTAAGGCTTGAACATCGATTTGGCCAGAACCTTTACCTAAAACAGTGGATTCGAATTTCTCATGTCCTGCCGCCGAAGGCACCTCATCTTTCACGTGCATCGACACAAAACGACCCGGGAATTTCTTCATTACTTCAGCAGGAACTCCACCACCGTTGATCATATTACCTATGTCTAATTGCTGAGCTACTAGGGTAGGATCTGTATTATTCAACATGATGTCATATAATAATTCACCCTCTAATTTCTCGGAGAATTCGAAATCATGGTTGTGGTAGCCGAATCGCATGCCCGATTTTTGGCATAACTCCCCTGACTTATTAAAGATATCCATGTACTTCAATAATAGATTTTTATCCTTGCGAATTGCCATATCGATGGACGGACTAATCACTAATTCCTGTCCTAAAATAGCGGCATCATCTACGGTATATTTCCAAAGATCGGTAAATTCATTTTTCGCTTCGTCCCAATGCTTTTTACCCATCACGGTGTGACCTGAAGGCATTTTTAGCCCTAAATCATCTAAGCGTTTTTTGAATTCTTTAGCCTCCCATCCGTAAAATTTACGGTCGATGTAATTCGCATGTTCGACATATTTATATCCCATTTCTGCCAAAGCAGTTAAGGTGGATTGTGGGTCGCGTTTCATATCATCTCTTACCGAGTATAACTGAACTCCCACTAATTTCTTGTATTTAGCAGCTGCTAAAGCCTGCAAGGCAGGAGAAGCAAACGCAATGGCACCCAGCCCCATGGCCGAAGTGCGCAAAAAGGAACGTCTTGAATGATTCATATTTGATAGGTTTATTTAGTCGTTCAAGCTACAAATTCTATTTCTAATTTACAAAAATCCCGTAACTTCGAACCATGATGCAGCCCCTCGCAGAACGAATGCGCCCCACTACTTTAGATGAATACATCGGCCAAGAAAAGGTCGTGGGATCTAACGCACCTTTGCGAAAGGCGATCGAGGCGGGACATTTGCCGTCATGCATTCTTTGGGGGCCTCCAGGGGTCGGAAAAACAACGCTAGCTACTTTATTATCAGGGGCATTAAAGCGGACAATGTATTCGCTTTCAGCAGTCCAATCAGGCGTAAAAGACGTCCGAGAAACACTCGAATTAGCTAAGAAAAATCGCATGTTCGAGGCGCAATCCCCCATTCTTTTCATCGATGAGATTCACCGTTTCTCTAAATCGCAGCAGGATTCACTATTGAATGCTGTGGAAAAAGGGATCGTCACTTTAGTGGGTGCTACCACAGAAAATCCTTCGTTTGAAGTTATTTCAGCCCTATTATCCCGTTGCCAAGTTTATGTGTTAGAATCCCTTTCAAATGAGCATTTAAACCAAATGCTCCTAAAAGCCATCGCCACCGATTCTTTATTTAAGGATAAAAAAATCACCTTAACCGAAACTGATGCCCTTTTTCATTTTTCTGGTGGAGATGGACGCAAACTTTTGAATCTGTTTGAATTATTAGTCACCACGGAAGGTGGAAATTCACTTGAAGTAACTAATGCATTAGTTACGGAACGTTTGCAGAAAAATCTAGCGCAATATGACAAAGACGGCGAGCAACATTATGATATCATTTCAGCTTTCATTAAATCCATTCGTGGATCGGATCCTGACGCGGCGGTCTATTGGTTAGCTCGAATGTTAGCGGGTGGAGAATCTTTGGAATTTATCGGTCGTCGACTGTTGATTTTAGCCTCGGAAGATATTGGATTAGCGAATCCAAATGCCCTTTTATTAGCACAATCTTGTTTCGATTCGATTCGGGTGATTGGCAATCCAGAATCCCGGATTATTTTATCTCAAACAGTAATTTATCTTGCTACCTCCCCTAAAAGTAATTCGGCCTACAATGCCATCAACAAAGCCATGGCCTATGTAGAACAAACAGGGGATTTACCCGTGCCTTTGCATTTACGCAATGCGCCCACCAGAATGATGAAAGATTTGAATTATGGTGCTGATTATAAATATCCGCATGATTTTCCAGGAAATTGGGTGGAACAAAATTACTTTCCAGAGGTACCTGAGCGTCCGGTCTTTTATAAACCGTCAGAGCAGGATAAAATTAATCGTGGCACTCCATCAAAATAAGCGCCCCATCTTCATAGGTAATTTTCACGATTCCATCTTCGCGAGCCTCATTGCTCGAACTTGTTTGGGATCCTAATTTTAAAACTGGATGGTTTAAATCATATAATAAACCAGACGACTTCACTTGAATTGCCTCACCATAAGGCAGTAAAGAAATAGGCGTTTTAGCTGGATACCACTTCTCAAATGTATAAGGCAATAGATAAGAAGTCGAATAATTGTCAAAAAATACAATTTTTAGCGAGCGGCCATAGCGCACCATCGAATGAAAATTATTCAAGGTGTGGTCCATCCGCTTTCCAGAGGCCCAAACGACATTTACCGCAGGATATCCTTCCGCAAGCAAGTATTCGAAAGCCTTTTCTAAATCGGTTAAATTTTGATCAGGCGTATGTATTTTTTTTAAGGGATAGTCACTGTAATCATTCTCGAGCGCATGATCAAAATCGCCTAACCAAACATCCACTTTGATCCCTAAAGAAATCACCCGCGCAATGGCACCATCTAACACCACCACCGTAGGAGACCATTCTAATAATTGTTCCAACATATCCATCGCACACTCTTCCCCATTCGCTATGATAAGCGCGGGTTCTTGTTTGTCTCGAATGATGTGGTGAGAGGACATATTAGGCAGTAAAATCGGACTTGCCGCCGGATTTAGAAATCAATTTGGTCTCTTTAATGACGATACCTTTGGACACCGATTTACACATATCGTACACGGTTAATGCGGCTATAGAAGCACCTACTAGGGCCTCCATTTCCACGCCAGTCTTCGCTTCTAGACGACAAATACAGGTGATTACAATTTGATCAGCTAAAACCTCTGTCTCAAATTTACAGGAATCTAAACCAAGTGGATGACAAAGTGGAATCAAATCAGACGTCTTTTTAGCTGCCATCGTTCCAGCAATAACCGCGGTTTGCAGAATACTCCCTTTCTTGTTTTGCCAGCCAGCAGCCTCAAAATGTTGCACAATTTCTGCTCCTAAAAAAACGATGGATTGAGCCTTCGCTTCACGGACCGTATCCGTTTTTGCACTAACATCCACCATTCCTGGGGTACCATCCGACTGCAAGTGAGAAAAGTCAATTGACATAGCTGATTTGAAATTTAGAAGACAAAAATACGGGAGAATTAGCAAAAAATAGCGAAATTTAACAAATACGATAAAACCCTACACATGATCAGCCCCCTTGAAGCGATTGAACTCCTTAAAAACATCACTATCCCATTCCGAACAGAGAAAATGCCATTGGCTAAGACTTTGGGAATGAATATCGCCGAAAAAATAGTGGCAGATCGTGACTTTCCTCCTTTTGACCGCGTCATGATGGACGGAATCGCTGTAAAGGATATTAGTGCTCCTACCTGGAAAATCGAAGGTATTTTATTTGCTGGAGAACCTGCGAAAGCGATTAAAAAGATGGATGGGGCTTTGGAAATCATGACAGGTGCTACGGCTCCTCGGGGTACAGAAGCGATTATCAAAATCGAAGACCTGAAAATAGAGAAAAAAATTGCTAGCTATATCGGTAAAACGCCCTTAGAAAAAGGACAATTCATTCACCTGCAAGGCGCTGACGCTGAAGCAGGAAGCGTTCTAGTAAAGAAAAGAACAAAGATCGGTCCAGTCGAAATTGCCATTGCCGCGACGGTCGGGAAAGCACATATTGAAGTAGAATCGAAGCCTCACGTACATATTTTCTCTACTGGAGATGAAATTGTGGGATTACACGAAACTCCCGCTGATCACCAAATTCGCAGTTCTAATGTGATGATGCTGAAGTCAGTTTTATTGTCTAAAGGCTTTAAAGCTAATTCGAGCCATTTAGCGGATTCCGCAGAAAAAATAAAGTCGAGTATCGACAAAGCCCTCGAATCAAATGATATCATTTTATTATCTGGAGGTGTTTCTGCCGGTAAAAAAGATTTAGTTCCAAGTGTTTTAGCGGAAGCAGGATTCGAAACTGTATTTCATAAAATTTCCCAAAAACCAGGAAAACCTTTACTCGTGGCTACACGTCATGACGGGAAAGTAGTATTTGCCTTCCCGGGTAATCCCATTTCAACCCTCACTTGCTTCTGGGTCTATTTCCTGCCTTGGGTATCAGGAGAATGGCCTGAATATTCCGTTAAAGAAATTAAATTCTTACCTAAACCGTCAGCAGAATTAGATCAGTGGATTCCTGTCGAAAATGGGGAGGTATTGGCACACAATGGCTCGGGCGATCTGATTTCTTGGTCTAGAGCAGACGGTTTGGTTTGGCAAAAAGCGGGTGATAAATCAAAAAAAATGCCCTATATTCCACTCAAATAAGCCTGTATGGAACTGAAACTACATACTTTCAATCTGCCACTAAAGCACACATTCACGATTACACATGAATCGAGAGATGTGCAACCCACGTTAATTGTGGAATTAGGATGGCATGGAAAAAGTGGTTTTGGGGAAGCTACAGAGACCCCCTATTATGGGGTGACGATGGAAAAAATGAAGGCGCAGATCGAATCAATCATTGATTTGCTACCTCACGATATATTGCCACATCCCCATGATTTCTGGGCGATGATGTCTAAAACCCT
>CAIVPV010000078.1 GCA_903907915.1 uncultured Cytophagaceae bacterium | reverse complement strand
TGGAGAGTAGGGCTCAATGGACGAATTTTTTAGCGCGTTGGTTTGAATCGCAAGGTTTGAGTTGGGCGTATTGGGAGTTTTCGGCGGGTTTTGGCATTTATAATCCTACGACCAATACCTATAAAACGGCTTTAGTAGATGCGCTGCTTAAAAATCCGATGCCTGCCGCTAAAGTACTTCCTACGAAAAGCCTGTACGATTTATCCGGAATCGCTGGCTGGAATTTGAATCTAAATTCAGGTGCAACTGCCGTAATGAATGCGGAAGGTGCGGGCATTAAAGTGAATAGGAATAGCGTCACAGGAACGGGCTGGCATATCCAATTAGCGCGATCGGGGTTTCCGCTTACCTATCGAAAACGATACCTGGTTACGATGAAGATTTTGGCCGATAAACCCAATAACATTACAGCCTATATGGGTCGCGCCTCGGCGCCATATAATGCCTATAGTTCCTATAATTCGTTGACTTTAGAAAGTGTAGAAAAGGAATTCACCTTTGTCTTCACCATGAATGAGCCCTTCGATGCGAATGCTCGCTTGACTTTTGATCTTGGGTTAACCACTGGTTCTATTCAAATCAATTCTATTAAAGTGGCTGAACTCGTAGAGGACATTCCGTTAGGGGTGGAGGAGTATAGTGCTTTAAAGGTTTATCCTAACCCATTTAGGGAAAAATTGAGAATCGAAGCACCTGGTTCTCATACAATTCGAATAAGCGATATGCTAGGACGAATAAATCAGGTCACGAAAATGGAAAATGAAATAGAACTTGAAACACAATCATTGAAATCTGGCCTCTATATACTTCAGTGCGTTAACGAAAAAACGGGGGAGCTGAAATCTCGACTTCTCATTAAGGAGAATTGAAATAGGACTTCCCAATAGAATGTTTTATTATTGTATCAATTATTGACAATAAACCTATTTAAAAACTTTAACATGAAAAGAATCTGGCAACTTACTTGCCTGCTAGGCTTTATTGCGTCTAGCGCATTTGCTCAAACTGATTTTAAGATGGCCGTTCAGGCAAAAATTGAGTCAGGAATCATCGAAGGTGATTACAATACCCAGACGGGAATTCAAACCTATTTTGGTGTTCCATTCGCTAAGCCACCGGTAGGGGATTTGCGTTGGAAGGCACCCGTTCCAGCTGAACCTTGGTCTGGAGTGAAGAAAACGAAAGCCTTTGGACCGCGTCCTATTCAGGCGATTGTTTTCGGTGATATGGGATCTCGTTCTGCGGGATTGAGCGAAGACTGTTTGTATCTAAATATTTGGTCACCAGCGAAGCGTAATACGAAAAACTTGCCGGTCTTAGTTTACTTCTATGGCGGTGGATTATTTGCAGGGGATGCGTCCGAGCCACGTTATGATGGCGAAGCCATGTCTAAGCAAGGCATCGTAGTCTTAACGGTGAATTACCGTTTAGGCCTTTTCGGTTTCTTCTCGCATCCAGAATTATCAGCGGAGGCATCATATAAAGCGTCAGGAAATTATGGTTATTTAGACCAAAACTTAGCCTTACAATGGGTGAAAAAGAATATCGCTGCCTTCGGAGGGGACGCCTCTAAAGTGACCATCGCAGGGGAATCAGCAGGTTCTGCTTCGGTATCTGTCCAAATGGCTTCACCTCTATCAAAGGGCTTAATCGCCGGAGCGATCGGAGAAAGTGGTGCTGGAATTAATCCGACCATGTACCCTGTACCTTTAGCGCAAGCAGAGAAGAGTGGTGTGGCATTTGCGGAAAAAGCAGGAGCTAAATCCTTGAAAGATTTGCGTGCGATGTCTTCTCGCGAATTATTTGAAATCGCGCAAGAGACTCGTTCAATGAGTTTCTCTACGGTGGTGGATGGCTATTTCTTGCCAAAAACCTTACCTGAATTATTCAATGCGAAACAACAATCCATGGTTCCGCTTCTACTAGGTTGGAACTCAGCTGAAATTCCAGGATCGGCCTTTATGCAAGGAAAACCGTATACGGAGGAAAACTATGTAGCGAAGGTGAAGGAAGTCTATCCAGCTGATCACGAAACCGTTTTGAAATTATATCCATCGGGTTCAGAAGATGTGATCGAGCGTTCGGCTACGGCTTTAGCGGCAGATCGTTTTATCTCCTACAGTACTTGGAAATGGTTTGATTTACATCGCAAGAATTCGAATCAACCTGTTTACCGTTATTTATATGCTCGCCACAGAGCTCCTCTAGTAGATAAATCAGTAACATCTGGTTTAGCTGGAGGAACCGTAAAAGCGAATCCAAATGCCCCTAAGCCTCGTCCAGCCGTAGGAGCACCTCACGCTTGTGAGATCGAATATTGCATGGGCAACTTGCACTTGATTAAGGATTATGCTTTCACAGCAGATGATTATACGGTTTCCAAAACGATGTTCACTTATTTCGCGAACTTCATTAAGACGGGAAATCCGAACGGAGGAAGTTTGGCAAACTGGCCATCAGCAGCTCCACAAGATAAGGAACCAGGTTTGATGGTGATTGATGTAGAATCTAAAGCAATCAAGGCTACGGATGATGCACGTTATGAGTTCTTAGACAAATTCTATAAAAACTAATTCGATGAAAAAATTGACATTTACCTGTGCACTGATTTTAGCCTCTTTAGGCTTAAAAGCACAAATTACCACCGGAAAAGACGTCGCTATTGTGGCGACTGATGCGGGTAAAGTACGTGGTTATGTCCACAGTGGAATTTATACCTATAAGGGAATTCCGTATGCGGAGGCAGCTCGTTTCGAGGCACCGCACAAGCCAAAACCTTGGGCAGGCGTTCGTTCTTCTATGTCTTATGGCCCCGTTTCGCCTTTAATTGACGAAACAACGCAGATTCAAGACGAATCAGAATTCGTATTCAACCACAACTGGGGTTTTACGAATGAGGATTGCATGCGTATTAACGTGTGGACGCCTGGCATCAATGATGGCAAGAAACGTCCGGTTATGTTTTGGATTCACGGTGGTGGATTTACTTCAGGCTCATCCGTGGAATTACCCTCGTATGATGGGGAGAATTTGGCCAAAAAAGGGGACGTCGTAGTCGTTTCCATCTCCCACCGTTTGAACATTACCGGTTATTTAGATTTATCGGCTTACGGCGATAAATACAAATACTCGGCAAACAATAGCGTATTAGATATGCGTGCGGCTTTGGAATGGGTAAAGGAAAACATCGGCTCTTTCGGAGGTGATGCGAAAAACGTTACCGTCTTCGGTCAATCCGGCGGTGGCGCGAAGGTAAATACTTTGATGGCGATGCCTTCAGCGAAAGGTTTATTTAGCAAAGCGATCAACCAAAGTGGCTCTTTCCGCGCAAACATGTTAGACAAAGCAACGACTCAAAGCATCACTACCGAAGTCTTGAAAGCATTGAATATCCCAGCAGCGAAAGTAGATAGCTTACAATCGATCCCATACCCTGTTTTAGCTAACGCGGGAAAGAAAGCCTTAGCAACCATTGCTGCCCAAATGAAAGCAGCAGGAAAACCAGTCGTTGGTTTTGGCCTGAGCTGGGGTCCGTCAGTAGATGGAGACTTATTGCCTTACCAATTGTTCTCGAAAGAGGCATTCGAATTATCGAAGGATATACCTTTGTTAATCGGAACGGTGAAGAACGAATTCATGCCTTCGATCATGACAGGAATGTCTGATGCGACGGCGGAACAAGTAGATGCGTATATCAAAAGAACCTATGGCGAAAAAGCGGAGGCCTTCAAAGCGGCGGTGAAGAAAGCCTACCCGAATGATACGAAGCCATCTGATTTGATGGATGTGGACGTGATGTTCCGTCCAGGTGCAGTGGTTCAGGCGAAAGAGAAATCTGCCTTGAAAGCGGCTCCGGTTTACATGTATTTGATGACGTGGCAATCGCCCGTGATGGATGGTAAATACAAAGCTTTCCACTGCATGGAACTACCTTTCTGTTTCAATAACATCGCGCGTTGCGAGGAAATGACAGGAGGCGGAAAAGAAGCCTATGTGTTAGCGGATCGCATGAGCTCCTCCTGGATTAACTTTGCTAAAACGGGTAACCCTGGTCACAAAGGACTCCCAGCTTGGCCTACGTTCGATACGGCAAATACAGCTACGATGCACTTTAATACTACCTGCGAAGTGAAACCGCAGCAAGATGCGGAATTGTATAGCCTGATTGCTAGATAATAAAATAGGCCCTTCGCGAGAAGG
>CAIVPV010000077.1 GCA_903907915.1 uncultured Cytophagaceae bacterium | reverse complement strand
TTTATTGATGATTGATTCGGTTTATTATAAGAAAACGGATCAATCCACGAGTTTGAATCCTGTTTTCTTCCATGAGGTTCCCGGAATAAAAAGCAAGGAGGTTTTAATTGATAGCTTTAGAGTAAGACCATTTAATCCGACTCAATTGATTTTGAGTAATTCGTTCTATTTCGGAAAGTTTAAGCGGGATTTTTATCCGTTTGAGATTTATTATAAGTCCCCTGTTTTTGATTCCAATTTTAATACGGCAGAAGGTTTTGTAGCTAATTCAGGGCTAGTTTTTCGTAAGCGTTGGTCGCGCTACCATTTGTTAGAAGCAGAGGTTTTAGGCCGTAGAGCCTTTGGTATTAACCGTAATTCAGGTTTGGTTAAATTACGTTATCGAGCGGATTCATTTGATTTATTGTTTACAAACGCAGATTTTGTTGCCCAGTATAATCCCGAGAATACGATTTCTCCAGAGATGAATTCCTTATCTACCTTGCTTTTAAAGAATAACCAGATGAAGATTTATCGAACAAAGTTTACCTCCTTAAATTTTACAAAACGTTTCTCTGCTCGATTCTTCTTGAAATCTTTAATTGAATATTCGGAAAGAAGTCAAATGGATAATACCACGGATTATTATTGGATTAATTTTCTTAATCGTGAGTATCAACCTAATAATCCTACTAATTCAGAATATAAAACAGATGGATTTGCTACGCATAAATCATTTATAACACAATTGCAGGTAGGTTTTAGGCCCTTTTTAACTCAAATTTATCGCGCTAATACGCGCTTAACTGATTGGGGTTCATCCCCCTTATTATTAGCTAAATATAGGGCAGGATGGAAAGATGTGTTTGGTTCGTCAACAGATTTTAATCAATTGGAACTGTCCTATTTACATAATATTGAAGTGAATCCTTGGATTAAAATGGGTTTAATAGTTAATGCGGGTACTTTCTTGGGAAATAAACCAACCTATTTCATTGATTTTAAGCATTATAACGGATCATTAAACCTAATTCAAGCAGGAGAAATGTTAGGTTCTCATCGATTAGTGGGTTATTATCAGAATTTAACGGGAGGATCTAATCAACGTCTAAATGTGAATCATTATGCTAATTCAACAGCTGGATCTTATGTAGAGGCCCTTAGCTTTTTTCAGTTTTCCAATCTGTGGTTAAAGCCGCTTTTAGGTATGAAAAAGTTATATGTAAAGGAGGTTTTAATTGCTAATGCTAATTATGTCCAAAATCAAAATTTACTTTATACTGAATTAGGCTATGGCTTAGATGGCGTGTTTAAAGTTTTTCGTTTAGAAGCAATTGCTAACTTTATAAACGGCGAGTTTAGTTACATCGGTTTTAGGGTGAATATTAATTCTCGAATTCGTATCGGAAATATCCCGGATTAATATTTTTTTTCGCCTTTCGGCTATTTTTGACTCTTTGTTAAATTTAGAGCCCTTATATTTGGACTCGTTTTAAGAATTTCATTTTCTAACCAGCATAATGGCAAAAAATTTAGTCATCGTCGAGTCTCCAGCAAAAGCAAAGACCATTGAAGGATATTTGGGGAAGGATTTCGTGGTGAAGTCTTCTTTCGGTCACGTTCGAGATTTGCCTATAAAAGGTGATAAAGCCATTGATGTAGATAATGACTTCGCTCCTACCTATGTTGTTTCTGCGGATAAGACTAAAGTTATTTCGGAGTTAAAAAGTTTAGCGAAATCTGCCGAAGAAGTTTGGTTAGCAACGGATGATGACCGCGAGGGAGAAGCTATTTCGTGGCATTTAAAAGAAGCATTAGGATTGAAAGATAACGCGAAGCGCATTGTTTTTCGCGAGATTACAAAGCCAGCGATTTTACATGCCATTACGCAGCCACGAACCATTGATATGGACTTAGTGAATGCGCAGCAGGCTCGTCGAATTATGGATCGCTTGATCGGATTTGAGTTGTCGCCAGTTCTTTGGTCTAAAGTTCAAAAAGGTTTATCCGCGGGTCGTGTTCAATCCGTAGCCGTTCGGTTGATTGTAGAAAGAGAGCGTGAAATTGAAAATCATGAATCAATTGCCACCTTTAAAGTGGTAGCTCATTTTGATTTACCTGGAAAAAAAGTCTTAAAGGCAGAATTATCGAAGGCTTTTGCTAAAGAAAATGAGGCATTAGACTTCCTTAAAAGATGCGTTGGAGCTGCTTTTAGTATCAAGAGTTTAGAAACTAAACCAGCTAAAAAGTCGCCAGCTCCCCCCTTTACCACATCCACCTTACAACAAGAGGCGTCCCGTAAATTAGGTTTTGCTGTGGCGACTACGATGTCTGTAGCTCAAAAATTATATGAATCTGGACGCATCACTTATATGCGTACCGATTCTACGATGCTATCTCAAGAAGCGCGAGATAAAGCGAAAGCAGAGATTGAATCAGCCTATGGTGCTAAGTTCCATTACGGTCGTCAGTTTAAAACTAAATCTGAAAATGCACAAGAGGCTCACGAAGCCATCCGTCCAACGGATTTCGCTAATCATAGTATTACAGGTGATGCAAGAGAAAAGCGTTTATATGAATTAATTTGGAAGCGCGCAATTGCGTCTCAAATGGCAGATGCCTTAATCGAGCGTACGACCGCTTTAATTGATATTTCAACGACTCCCGAGCTTTTATCAGCACAAGGAGAAGTGATTGCTTTTGAAGGATTTTTGAAGGCTTATTTAGAAGGTAAGGATGAGGACGAGGAGGATGAGAATAAAGATATGTTGCCTCCTTTAAATGTAGGTCAAGTATTAGATTTAGATGAAATGAAGGCTCAGGAGCGCTTTTCTAGAGCTGCTCCCCGATATACGGAGGCTAGTTTAGTAAAGGCTTTGGAAGAAAAAGGTATCGGTCGTCCTTCTACCTATGCTCCTACGATTTCTACTATTATTAAGCGTGCTTATGTAGTGAAAGAAGATCGGCCTGGTAGAGAGCGCGAGTTTCAAACTTGGGTTCTTTCAAATGATGAGATTGCTGGGACAAAAGCATCAGAAATTGTTGGGACAGAGAAATCGAAGTTATTCCCTACACACATTGGTACTTTAGTGACCGACTTCCTAGTGGAGAATTTTGAGAATGTGGTCGATTATACCTTCACTGCGGAGATGGAGGATGAATTTGATAATATTGCCAAAGGTAAATTAGAGTGGACGACTCTAATGAAGAATTTCTATAAGTCTTTCCATCAAACCATTGAAGATTCTAAATCAATTAATCGTAGTTCTGTAGGTGGTGGTCGTGAATTGGGAGTTGATCCTAAAACAGGGCGATTAGTTTCTGTCCGTTTAGGTAAATTTGGACCTTTCGTTCAGTTAGGGGAATCTTCTGAAGAAGAAAAGCCTGTCTTTGCGAATTTGATGAAGTCACAAGCCGTGAGCACCTTAACGTTTGAAGAGGCTTTGGCCTTATTAGAACGACCTAAATTGCCGCGTGAAGTAGGTATTCATAACGATATGCCGGTTATTATCGGAGCGGGTAAATTAGGTCCATACATTAAATATGATGGTAAGTTTACGAGTTTGCCAGATACGCATGATCCTTTTACCATTGAAATGGATCAAGCCATTGAAGTTATTGCTCAAGCATTAAAAGATGCGGAAGCGGGTGGATTAGGATATTTTGAGGATTCCTTAATTGAGACGGGTAAAGGTCGTTTTGGGCCTTACGTCAAGCATAATGGGAAGTATTATTCTTTGGCCAAAACAGATAATTTAGCAACGATCGATCAAGAACGCGCGATTGAATTAATCGAAGCAAAGCGTAAAGTAGAAGCGAATAAATTTATTAAAGAATTTGCTGAAAATGAGTCTGTTAAGGTTGTAAATGGCATGTATGGACCGTATATCCAAATTGGAAAAAGAAATGTAAAGATTCCGAAAGGAACAGAACCAGCAGATTTAACATTAGAGGAGTGTTTAGCTTTAGGCGACGCAGCTCCTGCACCTAAGAAAGCACGTAAAAAATAAGCTAATGAGTCAGATTATTGATGGAAAAATGGTGGCGGAATCAATGAAAATTGCCATCGGTGAAGAAGTGAAAGAAATGGTTGCTGCCGGCCAAAAAGCCCCGCATCTAGTGGCTATTCTTGTCGGTAATAATGGCGCATCTGAGACCTATGTCGCTAATAAAGTAAAGTCTTGTGAAGAATTAGGTTTTGCTTCTACCCTGTTACGTTTTGATCCATCGATCTCAGAATCCGATTTATTAGCTGAAGTTCAGAAGGTGAATGATAATCCTGATATGGATGGTTTGATTGTTCAATTGCCTCTTCCGGCTCATATTAATCCCGATAAAGTAATGGAAACTATTCATCCTTCGAAAGATGTGGATGGCTTCCATCCTATCAATATTGGCCGAATGGCAAAAGGTTTACCAGCTTATATTTCTGCTACTCCACAAGGTGTTTTAGATTTATTAGCCTATTACAAAATAGAAACTGGCGGAAAGCATTGTGTGGTGGTAGGTCGTTCCCAAATCGTGGGCTTGCCTATGTCCATCTTGATGCAACGTAATCACCCAGTAGGAAACTGTACAGTAACTTTAACACACTCGAGAACGCCTAATCTAGCGGAGATTTGTGCACAAGGTGATATTGTCATCGCAGCTTTAGGAAAACCAGATTTTATAAAAGCGGCACACATTAAATCGGGTGCCGTAGTTATTGACGTAGGTTTAACCCGTGTGGAAGACGCTACAAAGAAATCCGGCTTCGCTTTAAAGGGGGATGTTGATTTTAATGATGTGGCTCCTAAGTGTTCTTACATTACCCCCGTTCCCAAAGGCGTAGGTCCCATGACCATCGTTTCGCTTATGAAAAATACACTTTTAGCCGCTAAGGGTGTGATTTATCCCAAGAACTAAGATTGATATAGATAGCGATAAAAGACTCCTAGTGGGAGTTTTTTATCGTATTCATCATTCAAATAGATCTCTCCCGATTCGGCGATATCTGGTACATTGAAAATACCCTTCATTAAATTTTCTACGACCAAAGTCGAGAAACCCAGCGAGTAGACATTGGTTAATAATATATGTTCTTTCGGATCTAAAATTTCTTTCACGGAACGTAACATATCATCAATTTGCTCTTCTAACACCCATTTCTCGCCTTCTGGACCTCGTCCATAAGCTGGGGGGTCTAATAGAATTCCTTGGTAGAAATTACCCCGTCTTGCTTCACGTTTCACAAATTTTAGAGCATCCTCGGCCATCCAACGGATATTATCTAGCTTAGATACTTCCATATTTTCCCTAGCCCAAGATAAAACCGGTTTAACAGAATCTACGTGCGTTACATCTGCTCCTACTTGCTTACAAGCTAAACTAGCACCACCTGTATAAGCAAAT
>CAIVPV010000076.1 GCA_903907915.1 uncultured Cytophagaceae bacterium | reverse complement strand
TCAATCATCTCGATCAAACGATTGCGCATATCCCGTGGCGCCGTAATCAAATGCTCGTAATGAGTAGGCATCGAGTGACCTGTAATTACATTAAAGAACTCAGATATATCCTGTGTAATCCTTGTATCTGTCGTTAGAAGGCCAATATCTGTGTATAATTTGGCCGTATCTTCGTTGTAATTACCTGATGAAAGATGGGCATAACTAACCACATGGCTGCCTTCATTTCGAATGACTTGCAACAATTTCGTGTGCGTTTTTAATCCAGGAATTCCATAAATCACAAAGCAACCTGCTTTCTGCAATCTAGTCGCCTCCTTGATATTATTCTCCTCATCAAATCTTGCTTTCACTTCAAACAAGACCGATACGTGTTTTCCTTGCTCTGCAGCTCTTAATAAGGCATTCGCGATTCGAGAATGTTTAGAAATTCTATACAGCGTTATCTTTATCGCTAGCACATTCGGATCATCCGCCGCTTGTTCTAACAGTTGAATGACCGGCTCAAAATTATTATACGGATGATGCAATAAGATATCTCCCCGCTTAATTGTGTCGAAAATATCATCAATTACGACTGATTTTAAGCCTAGGGCTGGAACAACCGCAGGACTTATTGCCTGATGTGATTTAAATTCTGGATGTTTTAATATTTGCCAAAAAGACGTAAAGTCCAAAATAGAGTTCTTCACAAAAATGTCAACTTGGTCTAGATTCCAACGCTTCAACATTTCAGTCAATAAGAATTCCGAATGAAACTTCTCCACCTCTACCCGCGTCACCCGACCCAAACGACGATCCTTAATCTTCTTCTTTACTTCATCAACAAAATCCGTATCCGAATCTTCATGCTCCACTAAATCGAAATCTCCATTACGTGTAATGCGGAACAATGTCGTCGATTCAATCTCCACATTGCGGTATAAAATCTGTAAGTGATGGCGAATAATCTCTTCTATCGGGACAAATAATACTTTATGATCCCGTTCAATCACATAGAAACGCTTTAGATTTAACGGAATTTGCACAAAAGAGATCTTTTGTTCCTTCTCGTTTCTTGTCTTTTTCTTATCTGAATGCCCCAAGGTCACCACCCCAAAAATCAAAGTCTTCGCCAATAAACTCGGAAAAGTGTGCGTATGATCGAACACCATAGGGGTTAACATCGGATAAATCGTCCGCTGGAAATAGGTCGCAACCTCTTCCTTTTCATCACCTTCTAAATCATCTAGGCAAGCCAATAAAAGCCCATTTTCGGGAAAAAGCGGTAGAATTTCTTCCATAAAAAGACGGTGCTTTTCTTTCGTAAACTCTTGCGCCTCATTAATAATTGCCTGCTTAAAAGGAACCTCTCTCAATCCACTATAGTCCGTACGCTCTTTGCCTAAATCGATGTAATTATACAAGGATCCCATCCGGATGGTAAAGAACTCATCCAAATTAGAGGCCGTAATGGCTAAGAATTTCAAACGATCAAAAAGTGACTTAGACGAATCACGCGCTTGATCCAAAACGCGCTCGTCAAATTTTAGCCAAGACAAATCTCTTGAAATGAACTTTGCTTTTGCAATCGTCTCATTCGACTTTTGGATGGATTTATCGTACTTACGACCTTCTTCTCGTGGAGCCATTAAATTGATCTTCCAATTCGTAGGTGTGAGTAAAGACAAAAGATTCCCAGTAAGGGAATCTTTTGACTCTTCGTGTTTCAGTATTTTATCTAATTCACTCATATTATTCTGTAGGAACTTGGTTTTTGATGGCTTGATAATCAGAACCCAAACGCCCCATTTCTGTGGCCAAGAATTTCTGAAGTTCTAAATTAAACAAGCGTTTGTCATCTTCTGTTAAGGAATTGTAAAAGTCTTTCAATTCTTGATTGATCTTCTGCTTTTCCTCCAACGTCTCTGCGTGAATGCCACGCAAATGATACGACTTAAAATCAAAATTCATTCTAAACGTCTACTTTAGCGTATTTAGCATTCTTCTCAATGAAGTCACGACGTGGCGCTACTTCATCTCCCATTAACATAGAGAACAATAAATCAGCTTCGATCGCAGATTCAACCGTTACTTGTTTCAAGGTACGAGACTCTGGATTCATCGTCGTTTCCCACAATTGCTCCGCGTTCATCTCTCCAAGACCCTTATAACGTTGTACGCCTACGTTGTCTTCTTTTCCACCACCCGCTAATTCTTGAATCGCTTGGGTACGTTGATCTTCTGTCCAAACGTAACGCACTTGCTGCCCCTTTTTCACTTGGTACAACGGTGGTTGTGCAATGTAAATACATCCACGATCCACTAATTCACGCATATAACGGAAGAAGAACGTTAAAATCAAGGTACGAATGTGACTACCGTCAACGTCCGCATCGGTCATGATGATCACCTTGTGGTAACGTAATTTGTCCATATTCAACGCACGCTCATCTCCATCTTTTCCGAAAGAAACGCCTAGCGCCGTAATCATATTCTTAATCTCTTCATTCTCGTAGATACGGTACTCTTGCGCTTTCTCTACGTTCAAAATCTTACCACGCAAAGGCAAGATCGCTTGGAATGCACGGTTACGGCCTTGTTTCGCCGTACCACCCGCTGAGTCCCCTTCGACAAGGTAGATCTCACATGTTTCTGGATCTGAATCCGAGCAATCGGCTAATTTACCTGGCAACGAGTTAGAACCTAAAACTGTTTTACGCTGTACCATTTCACGTGCCTTACGAGCAGCATGACGCGCTTGCGCAGCTAATATAACTTTAGCCACGATTTGACGAGCCTCTCTAGGATGCTCTTCTAACCAAGACTCTAGCATATCTGACATAGCAGAAGAAACCGCACCAGATACCTCGCCATTACCTAGCTTGGTCTTTGTTTGGCCCTCAAACTGAGGCTCAGCCACTTTCACTGAAATAACCGCCGTCAAACCTTCCCGGAAGTCATCCCCAGCAATGTCAATTTTTAATTTTTCTAAAGCACCTGACTTATCTGCATAATTTTTCAACGTACGAGTCAATGCTCCACGGAAACCCGCTACGTGCGTTCCTCCTTCGATCGTATTAATGTTATTCACATAAGAAACCACATTCTCCGAGTAAGATGTATTATACATCATCGCCACTTGAACAGGAACGCCGTTCTTATCGCCTTCCATGTAGATAGGCTCAGAAAGTAATGGCTCACGTGTCGAATCTAAATACAAAACGAATTCACGAAGACCACCTTCAGAAAAGAATTCTTCTGATTTAGCTTCGCCATCTTCATCTAATTCGCGTAAATCTGTTAATTG
>CAIVPV010000075.1 GCA_903907915.1 uncultured Cytophagaceae bacterium | reverse complement strand
GTGGCAAAAGGCCTTGATTTTGAGGGTTTATCCCTTGTTGCGATTTTTGACGCCGATAAAATTATTAATTTCCCTGATTTCCGTGCCCATGAACGCGGATTTCAATTGATTACCCAAGTAGCTGGTCGCGCGGGTAGACGCGATGTTCAGGGGCAAGTATATATTCAAACCAACCAACCGAATCACCGCTTATTCGGCTACATATTGGACGGGAATTACGAACAGCTGTATGCGGATGAAATGACCGAGCGAGAAGGATATCATTATCCTCCATTCTCTCGATTGATTAAAATTGTGATGCGTCATTTTGAGGCTCGCAATGTAGAGACGGCTGCGAAAGATTTGGGACTTTTATTGAAGGCCAAATTTGGCAATGGGCGCGTATTAGGACCCGAAAAGCCTTTAATCGAGCGTATTAGAAATCAATATGCCATGGAAATTCTTATCAAATTAGAGAAAGGAGTGGCTTTAGCGTCCTTTAAAAAATCACTTCGGGAAGAATTAGATACGCTATCCACCAAGCCCGCTTTCAAGGGCGTGCAAGTGATCGTGGACGTCGATTGTAACTAACGAACGTGAACTACGTCCTCGTATGGTACTCTAAATCGAGGTCCCCAAACACCCTCTTCTGTTCCTTTTCCCACCGAGACAATCATATTGATTTCAGCGCCAGAGGGTAAATTCAAGTGTTTTTTTACCCGCACCGCGTCAAAACCTTCCATTGGACAAGATTGAAATCCTTCGGCTGAAATCGAAAGCATAAATGTTTGTGCAGCTAAGGCGCATGATTTATGAACCATCACCCGTTGATCTGCTTTGCCTCCAAAACGCATCATAGGTTTACGCAATCCCATCCAGAAACAAATGTTCCATCGGATGAAAGTAGAAATGCCGAAGATATCGTTACGGTATAATAAGGGGATTAGCTTGCCATAATATTGCAAACCTCTTTTCTGCATTTTAGTCGGTTCTCCTTCAATAGACTCATTTACTTGTTTTAAGTTCCAGGCTGCTCTTTTCTTCCAAAGGTCTTGGCGCGTAACAAAAACGACGATGTGTCCGGTGTCTTTTGCTGCCGATTGACCTAGGCAAAGTGGAAGAAATGCTTTTTTTTCGGTTTCACTTTTGATCCAATAAAACTCCCATAATTGCATATTGCTACTATTCGGGGATAAAATGGATCTTTGTAGGCTGCGCTCTATGATGGCGTCATCGACTTTTACGGCTGGGTCATATCGTCTATTAGAACGTCTCTTTTGTATTATTTCTTCGAATTGTGTAGAAAGCATTTGGTTTTTTTGTTTCAAATATAGTAGAAAATCCCCGCTTTTGCCTCCGATTTGATTACCTTTGTGGTTCGAATTGATTTTTCAAATAGCAACTCACATTTATATGCTTAATCTAGTTTTATTTGGGCCTCCAGGGGCAGGCAAAGGTACTCAGTCCGCAAAGCTAATTGCTAAATATGGTTTAATTCACTTGTCGACGGGCGATTTATTACGGGCGGAAATTTCTGCTGGTACGACTTTAGGCTTAGAGGCGAAGAAATTAATGGATCAAGGAATTTTAGTTCCTGATGCGGTGGTGATCGGAATGATTGAGAATAAATTGAACGAGAACAAGGACGCGGCTGGCTTTATTTTTGATGGATTTCCTAGAACAGAAGCACAGGCGCAAGCTTTGGACAACTTATTATCAGGACATCAATTAGCAATCAATCACATGATTGCGCTAGAGGTGAGCGAAGAAGAATTAACTCAGCGATTATTAGAGCGAGGTAAGACTTCAGGTCGTCCAGATGATCAAAACGAAGAATTAATACGCAAACGCGTACAAGAATACGGCGAAAAAACAGCGCCAGTGGCGGGTCACTATGCCGCACAAAATAAATTCTCAGGAATTAACGGTATCGGTGAAATTGAAGAAATTTTCTCTCAAATAATCACCATTATCGAAGGATAATTATAAAATAGAATGACAACTAACTTCATTGACTACGTTAAAATCAATCTGCGTTCCGGCCGAGGAGGAAGCGGTTCATCCCACTTTCGGAGGGAAAAACACGTGCCTAAAGGTGGTCCAGATGGAGGAGATGGAGGTCGAGGTGGTCACGTCTATTTAGTAGGTTCTACACAGCTTTGGACCTTAATTCACTTGAAATACCGGAAGCATATCATTGCTGATAGTGGAAATGGTGGTGAAGGTGGACGTAGGTCTGGTGCAGAAGGGGAGGATGTCTACATTCAAGTGCCTCTAGGAACGATTGTGAAAGATGCGGAGACGGATGATTTTCTAGCCGAAGTAACAGAAGAAGGGCAAAAGATTTTATTGCTACCCGGCGGTCGTGGTGGTTTAGGAAACCATAATTTCAAGTCTTCGACGAATCAATCCCCGCGCCATGCGCAGCCGGGTGAAGAGGGTCAAGATGTATGGGTAGTGATGGAATTGAAAATATTAGCTGATGTAGGTTTAGTGGGTTTCCCGAATGCGGGTAAGTCAACGCTTTTATCAGTACTTTCAGCGGCTACACCAGAAATTGCAGATTATCCATTTACTACCTTAGTGCCTCAATTAGGGGTGGTCGAATACCGGGATGATAAGTCCTTTGTGGTTGCCGACATTCCGGGAATTATCGAAGGTGCATCGGAGGGTAAAGGTTTGGGATTGAGATTCTTACGTCATATTGAACGAAATTCGATTTTGTGCTTTCTGATTCCCTCTGAAGCAGAAAATTGGGGTGAGGAATACCGTATTTTGACCGGAGAATTAGAAAAATATAACCCGGAATTATTAGGAAAGCGTCGCGTTATCGTCGTGTCTAAAATGGACTTGTCGATTCCAGAAATGGAAGCGGAAATGCGGGAAAGTTTACCGCAAGACATTCCCGTTTTATTGATTTCATCCGTGACCCAAGAAGGAATTCAGGAATTGAAAGATTTGCTTTGGAATACCTTATTAGACGATAATAAAGACTTCGATAAGTTAAAACAAACACCCCTTATGTTAGATCTTCCGGTGGTTAATCCGATGGCGGATGAAATGATGGAAGATCCAGAAGCATTAGATTAAATCAGCTACTTGCTGCGCCATAATGGCGATACCCTCTTGAAAGGTTTTAGGTGAATAACCTAAAACCTTTTTTGCTTTTTCTAGAATGAAACCAGTTCTAGCGGGTCTCTTTGCTGTTTGAGTGAAGGTGGACGAATCTGCTTTTTGTAAAAGTGATTTATCTAATCCGTAATAATCTGCGGTCATCACGGCCATTTCGTAAGGCGTTAAGAAATCCGAT
>CAIVPV010000074.1 GCA_903907915.1 uncultured Cytophagaceae bacterium | reverse complement strand
AATTCATGGGCGCTGACATCCCTTATCACAGGCCCCATCACGCTAATGGAATCTTCTGGCAAATAATAAAATGACGATTGCGCATGTTCTAATGCCCCATAGCTTCCATTTTTCAGATGCTCAGACATTACAATCAAAAAAGCATATTTGTTCACGGGGAATCGGCCACCCAGGTAGTTCAACTGCGCTTTTAGTAAGGGTTTCAATTGTGCAGCAATCTCTGACGCTTTTATTTTATGATTAGGCGAATAGACGGAGATGAGAATCTCTGCATTAGCCAGATGGAGATGAACGGTATCTGCGGGTGCTACGAGGATGGGAGCGTCGGTTAGACTTTGGTAGGTAGCTGCTGAATAACGTCCATTTTTTCCGATTAAGGACGAGGAGGCAACCATCCCAGGTAGTACATTTAATTCTAGTGAAACAGGCAGCAGTTCTCTGCCTTTTATATAGCCCAATAAAGCATGCGTATTTAGTGCAAAAAGCGTGTCTTGCTGAAAATTCGTTCCAGCTGGTTCAAAAACATAAGGTCCCTTTATTTCTGGACTGTCCCATGTATCGTCTACTTCATAGGTGAGGGAGGAGGCATTCGCAAATGTATAGGAATTAGTATCTTTTCGAATGACAAGTATTTGCTTTCCGGAGGCATCGTAGGCTTGTAGGTTTTGGACGTATCGACCAAAATTATAAATCGCATAAGTTCCCGGTACCATTTTAGGGAAACAAAACTCCTTCACACCTGCGGGTAATTTCACTTCCACGGTAAGGCGGTCGTTTTGCAGTCGATGTAAGTCAATGGAATAGCGGAGGCTATCTTGCGCTTTCGCAACAGTACTGCTAAGAAAAATAAGTAGGAGTAGCTGGCGAATCATTAATTCTTAAAGTTCAAGGCTTCGTTTGGCTCTATTCGAGTGATTAATAGGGTAGGGATGCTCATCATAAAACCAACCAATGTTATGGTCAGCGCATTCACGATTCCCCAAGTGGCTGCATCCCATTGAATAGGAACGCTGCTCATGTAATAACTCTCCGGATCCAATGGAATCAGGTGGTAGGTCGACTGAATATAACAGAATAAAAAGGCGATTGCATTACCAATTAGCAATCCTCTGACTAAAATAAAAAGTCCATTCCACCAGAAAATTCGCCGTATCTGTGCCGCGGAGGCTCCCATCGATTTTAATAATCCTACCATGGGGACGCGTTCCATGATCAAAACCCAGAGGGTAGCGATTAGATTAAAGCATGCCACCATAAATAAGAGACTAATGAAGATGACGATATTCCGGTCGAGCATGGTCATCCAATCGAATAGCGCTGGATAGATTTCTGTAACTGGTTGAATTCGCCATTCGGGAGGCATTGTTTTCCCCAGCGCCTCCGTCTTAGCTTCTACGTTTTGCTTGCTCTTAAAGTATACTTCGTAGGTGCCTAGGGAATCGGCTGTCCAGCCATTCATTTTTTGAACCCAATCGCGGTCAGCCAGGATAAAGATTTTGTCTAATTCTTCTAGTCCCGTTTCATAGATGCCGGAGACTTTAACTTTACGGGGTCTTTCTGGAGCGCTAAGGAAGTAGAGAATCAGAGAACTATTTGTTTTGACCTTTAGTTGTTTTGCCAAAGAAGCACTTAAAATTACCTCCTGAGGGCCTGCTAAATGGGCCGAGCCATCTATGATATTTTGCTGTAGTTGCTTCGCGGGTAAATCCTTTCCAATACCTTTCACCACAATCCCCGCTAATCCGTCTTTACTTACAATAATTCCTGGACGTTGAACGTGAGCTTGAATATGATCAATCTCTGGACGTTTTACGGTTGCGGCTTCCCATTGTAGATTACGCGTCAAAGGGCTTTCTGCTAAAGAACGATTCCCTGATATTTGATTAATACGCGCATCCCCGGAAAAGCTGGTTAATTTTTCCCGAATGGTCGATTTGAAGCCAAATAAAATGGCAAATGCCACTAATATAATGGCCGTCCCTACCGCCACTGTTCCGATACCCACATAGGTCACCGTCTTAGAGAAGGAGGTGTCCTGAGTTTTACGAATACGCCTAGCGACAAAAAGAGGGAAATTCATTAGATTTGATTTTCAATTCTGAACCGCAAAGAAAACACGAATGCTGCGTAAATCAAATATTATTGCCTTATTGTTCAGCCTTTTGGCATTCATAGGATATAGCAAAAACACGCTCATCCCCGGGTCAGCCCAATTCAAAGCCTACCTGCCTTCTTTAAAAGGGAAAAATATTGCTTTAGTCGTTAACCATACTTCTGTCGTGGGAAAGACGCATCTAGCAGATACCTTATTATCGCTGGGCGTTTCGGTGAAGAAGATTTTTGCACCTGAGCATGGTTTCAGGGGAACAGCCGATGCGGGAGCGCATATCGATAATGAGGTGGATAGCAAGACAGGATTAGCGCTCATTTCTTTATATGGAAAGCATAAGAAACCCACGCCAGAGGATTTACAAGGAATTGATGTAGTTCTATTTGATATTCAAGACGTAGGTGCTCGCTTTTATACCTATTCATCCACTTTGCATTATGTCTTAGAGGCATGTGCTGAAAATAAAGTTCCTCTGATGGTTTTAGATCGCCCTAATCCGAATGGACATTATGTCGATGGGCCAGTTCTTGAAAAGGCGCAGGCATCCTTTGTGGGCTTGAATCCGATTCCAGTAGTTCATGGTTGTACGTTGGGAGAATTAGCGCGCATGATTAATGGAGAAGGTTGGTTAGCGAATGGGGCCAAAGCCTCACTTAGCGTCATCCCTGTCGCCAATTATACCCACACATCTCCGGTTCACGTAACTATCGCTCCTTCTCCTAATTTGCCAAACGATCAAGCGATTGCCTTATATCCTTCCCTTTGTTTATTCGAGGGAACGAACGTCAGCATCGGACGTGGAACTGATTTACAGTTTCAAGTGGCAGGAACGAACATCGCTGGTCTCGGTGATTATAGCTTCACCCCAGTTCCTAAACCCGGAGCGATGGATCCTCCTTTAAAAGGTCAAATTTGTTACGGTTATAACCTCTCGTCTATACCAGCTCGAAATCTAGGCTTTAGTCTGAAATACCTTTTATATTTCTATCAGAAATCAGGTTTAGGGGAGAAGTTCTTTACTTCGCCGTCTTTCTTCGATAAGCTTGCGGGTACAGATTCTCTTCGACTTGCAATAATCGCCGGTAAATCGGAGAAAGAAATTCGTGATTCTTGGGAGCCGGGATTAGTTCAATACCGAAAAATGCGCCAAAATTACCTCCTCTATCGTTAGAATTAGCTAAAAAATTCCGACATTTACCGTTTATTTTTTAGCAAAAACAAACATGGCGGAAAAGATTCTTATTCTTGATTTCGGTTCTCAGGTGACTCAATTAATTGCACGTCGCATCAGAGAAGCGCAAGTCTATTGCGAAATACATCCTTTTAATCATATCCCAGAAATCGACGAATCGGTAAAGGGCATTATCCTATCCGGAAGTCCTTGCTCGGTGAGAGACGAGGATTCTCCTCGCGTGGATTTGAGCCTGTTTGGTTCTTTGCCCATCTTAGGTATTTGCTATGGGGCACAATTATTAGCTCACCAAGGCGGAGGCTCTGTGCAAGCCTCAGGCCACCGCGAATATGGTCGTGCACACATGACTAGCGTAAAGGAAAGTCCATTATTGAAAGGATTGTCTGCAACAGGACAAGTTTGGATGTCACACGGCGATACGATTATGGAATTGCCAGCAGAATATGAATTAATCGGTTCTACCGAAACCGTTCGCGTGGCTGCTTTTGCCCATACATCGAAGCCAATTTATGGTATTCAATTCCACCCAGAAGTGACACACTCGACGGAAGGAAGCATTTTAATCAAGAACTTTATTGTAGGAATTTGTGGCTGCGCTCAGACATGGACGTCGGATTCATTTGTCGATAGAACGGTTGCAGAATTACAGGCCAAAATAGGGAATGACAAAGTCGTTCTTGGTCTATCAGGCGGTGTAGATAGCTCAGTTGCTGCGGTTTTATTACACCGCGCCATCGGCAAAAACCTCTACTGTATCTTCGTTGACAATGGTTTATTGCGCAAGGATGAATTTGAACAAGTTTTAACTTCATACAATACTTTAGGCTTAAACGTAAAAGGAGTAAACTCCAAACAACGTTTCTACGACGCCCTAAAAGGTCTAACAGATCCAGAAGAAAAGCGTAAGGCGATTGGTAAGACATTTATCGAAGTTTTTGACGAGGAGGCTCATCTAATTGAGGGAGTTTCTTGGTTAGGTCAAGGTACCATTTACCCTGACAAAATTGAGTCAGTTTCGTTGAAAGGCCCTAGCGCTACCATTAAATCTCACCACAATGTGGGTGGATTGCCTGACTTCATGAAGTTGAAAGTGGTGGAACCATTAGATGCTTTATTTAAAGATGAGGTTCGTCTAGTAGGTAAAACATTAGGTGTCCCAAAAGATATATTAGCCCGTCACCCTTT
>CAIVPV010000073.1 GCA_903907915.1 uncultured Cytophagaceae bacterium | reverse complement strand
TTCGCGTGGCGCTATATCAAGATGTCTTGCGATAACCAAAACGAGACTTTGCAAACAAGCTACGCACAATTCGTCAATGAAATCATGCCAAACGCCTCTGTTTTCGATGACGCTTGGAATAAGAAAGTCATTGAAAGCCCCTTCGTCAGCGAGCTGACTGAAACCGGTTTTCCGGTGATGTTGCGCGGCATGAAAAAAGCGATTGAGATCTTCCGCGAGGAAAATATCCCGTTATTTACGGAGTTACAGAATTTAGAAACCAATTATGGGGCCTTGACGGGTGCTTTAATGGTAACCATAAAAGGCGAAGAGAAAACCATGCAACAAGCAGGCGCTCTCCTAGAGTCTACGGATCGTGCCGAGCGCGAAGACGTGTACCAGACGATGGTTCAAAAGAGATTAACGATCAAAAACGAGTTGAATGATTTGTATACATCGTTAATCGAGAAGCGTCATCAAGTGGCTTTGAACTCCGGTTTTGAGAACTACCGCGATTATGCTTTCGCGAGCTTAGGTCGATTTGATTACGGTCCAACGGAATGTTTTGAGTTTCATGAGGCGGTGGCTGAGACGGTCGTTCCTTTGCTAAATGATGCGGCTTCGAAACGCAAAAAGGAAATGAAGTTAGATGCGTTGAAACCATTTGATAAGTCGGTAGATCCTTTAGGTCGTGGACCTTTGAAACCATTTGAGACTGGGGAAGAATTGTTAGAAAAAACGATCGGAGTTTTTGACGAAATGGATCCGTTCTTAGGCAATTGCCTGAAGGAAATGGTTACGTTGGATCGTTTTGATCTAGATTCTCGAAAGGGAAAGAATCCGGGTGGCTATAATTATCCCTTGGAGGAAACGGGTTATCCATTCATTTTCATGAATGCGGCGGGAACGGTGCGCGACGTGGTGACTTTATTACATGAAGGAGGACATGCGGTGCACAGTATTTTGACCAAGGACTTAGCGCTTAATTCCTTCCGTAATTTTCCATCCGAAGTGGCAGAACTTGCCTCTATGAGTATGGAATTGATGACGATGGACCTTTGGGATAAGTATTTTACAAATCCGGACGAAGCGAAGCGCGCGAAAATCAAGCATCTCGAAGATATTTTAGAAACCTTGCCCTGGGTAGCTACCATTGATGCTTTCCAACACTGGGTATACGAAAATCCTACTCACACGGTGGCGCAACGCGAAGAAAAGTGGAACGAGATTGTTGCGAAATTCTCGGATTCGGTGACGGATTGGAATGGATTAGCGGAGGTGAAATCGAATATTTGGCAGAAACAATTGCACCTTTTTGAAGTGCCATTCTACTATATTGAATATGCGATTGCGCAGTTAGGTGCATTAGCGGTTTGGCGTAATTATTGCCAAAACCCGAAGAAAGCACTCGAGCAATACCTTGCCGCGCTTTCACTTGGATATACGCAGCCGATGAAAACCATTTATGCCACAGCCGGAATCGAATTCAATTTCAGCAAATCTTATATTCAAGAATTAATGAACTTTTTAGCGGATCAAATTAAAAAAATCGAGGAAAATTAGGGGGACGAAGTCCTATTCCTTATTTTTGCGTAGAATTATTACACAGCCATATGAAATTATCTAATTTACTTTCTTTAGTAGCAGTTTTAGCGGTAGCCACCTCATGTGATTACCAAAAAAACAATACCATCAAACAAAAAGACCTACACAAAGGCGATGAGTACGTGTATGGCGTTCACCCAGATAGCGCAGCCGTTCAATCAAAATTGAAATACGATGCGAAGCCTGAACTAGAAGTGAAAGCGAATGCCATCCGTGAGAAATTATTCAAAGGAAAAGCGATTAATCAAGGAAACTAATTCCTGTTAACATAGATTTAAAGAAGCCGGTTTATCCGGCTTTTTTAATGTCCGGGAAGGTGGTCGCGCGTGGACTAATGCAAAATCATCTCCCGCAAAAACGTCAATTGATAAATTCCAGCCACATAAATAAGCGACCAGATCAGCGATGAAATTCCCATCAAGAATAGAATTCTTGGCGTCGGCACTTTAAATGACAAGGACAATAAACTGCCTCCGATCGGTGTGAAAATCAAGGGGGTTAACGCGGCAATTCCTTTCATTCCAAATCGTTGCCAGATATCAACGGCATATCGAATACGTTTAGAAAAAATCTTAGGTTTTGTTGTGCGGTATTTAGCGATCAAGCCCAGGATTGCTTTTCCCAAGGTAACAATAATCGTTACCGTAGCCATCGCTCCCAGCCACGTAAATAGCACCGTCTCGTACCAGGTCAAGCCTAGGCTAAATCCCGTAATGGGACCAGCTATAAACTTCAATCCCGTGGCGATCATTACACCAGAATAGGCTGCCCAAGACATTATTTCACAGTTTGATAGATGGATTTACCTTCGTCTAAGAAGCTAACAAAGTGAGAAACATTCGCATCGAATGCGACAGGTTGTACCATCGGTTTATCGTCTTTACGTGGATCTAATAAAACGTAATGCGGTTGCGCGTTTGAGTTGAAGCGGGAGATTTGGAAGTCGAGGTTTTGGTCCCCTAAGGTCTTTTTCTCCTGCCCATCTACTTTCGAGGTATACCATTTCGAAGCAGGTAATTCCGTCTTGTCATCGCAATACAAGGCCACTACCACATAATCGTTTTTTAGTCGCTGTAACACGGAAGGATCCGACCAAACGTATTCCTCCATCTTACGGCAATTCACACATCCGTGGCCCGTGAAGTCAATAAATAGAGGTTTATTTGCCTTCAACGCAGCCGCTTTCGCCTGCTCGAAATCGAAATAACCAGTTAAGCCCAAAGGCAACTCCAAGAAATCACTATACAAGGCGTCGTTTTTTTGTGCGGGAACTTCAGCTGTTTGAGATCCTTTGAAATCTTGTGAATTCATCGGTGGCAACCAGCCCGAAAGC
>CAIVPV010000072.1 GCA_903907915.1 uncultured Cytophagaceae bacterium | reverse complement strand
CCATCAAAATTTAATCGATCATTAAAAGTCTTCGCCGTATTCACCGCATCTTGACCCGTCATGGAATCCACAACAAACAAAATTTCCGTCGGTTTAATCGCCTCCTTTACGGCAGCAATCTCCGTCATCATGACCTCATCTACGGCTAAACGACCGGCTGTATCGACGATCACAACCTTCTTACCCATCTTACGTGCATAAGACAAAGCATTTTCGGCAATGCTCACCGCACTTTTATTTTCTGGTTCCGCGTATACTTCCACTCCCACTTGCTCTCCCAATACTTTCAATTGGTCAATCGCCGCAGGACGGTAAATATCACAGGCCACCAAAAGCACGTTGCGGCCTCCTTTTTTAATGTATTGCGCTAATTTTCCCGAGAAAGTTGTCTTACCAGAACCCTGCAAACCAGCAATTAAGACAACGGCTGGATCCCCTTTCAGGTTAATATCCTGCTTTTGACCACCCATTAATTGGGTTAATTCTTCGTGTACAATTTTAATCAATAATTGACCAGGCTCGACGGAGATGAGGATTTTTTGGCCCATTGCCTGATCCTTAATCCGATCCGTAATCTCTTTCGCTACCTTGTAGTTAACGTCCGCATCCATCAAGGCGCGGCGAATTTCCTTAACCGTAGCAGCAACGTTAATATCCGTAATTCTGCCATTCCCCTTCAGGGTACGCATGGCAGCGGTCAACTTCGAACTTAAATTATCAAACATAGTATTTCAAAAAAAGGACTGCAATTTACGCTTTTTCAGACAAATTTTAATCAAATAAAGATATCGAACTTTCACTCCACTCATCTTAACCTGCTAACGCAAAAAAATATCCGACATTTTGACAAAAATACCCTAAAATAATGGAGGAAAAAAGATTAAGTCTTTACCTTTGCAGGATTATCACAACCGATCAAAACATTGAACTAACAAAAATGGAAAAAATTAAAGTTGCTAACCCAGTCGTCGAATTAGATGGCGATGAAATGACTCGAATTATCTGGAAATTCATCAAGGATAAATTAATCTTACCTTATTTAGATTTAGACATTAAATACTATGATTTAGGCGTAGAGTACCGAGATGAAACGAATGACCAAGTAACTATCGAAGCAGCTGAGGCAATCAAAAAATACGGTGTAGGTATTAAATGTGCTACCATCACACCAGATGAGGCTCGTGTTACGGAATTTGATTTAAAACAAATGTGGAAGTCCCCTAACGGAACAATTCGCAACATTCTAGATGGTACTGTATTCCGTGAGCCAATCGTTTGCGCAAACGTACCTCGTTTAGTACCGAACTGGACAGCTCCGATCATGATCGGTCGTCACGCTTTTGGTGATCAATATAGAGCAACTGATTTTGTAACCAAAGGAAAAGGTAAATTAACCGTTTCATTCCAACCAGAAGATGGTGGTGAGGCGCAAACTTTCGAAGTGTATAACTTTAAAGGAGATGGCGTTGCGATGACCATGTACAACACGGACGAATCGATTAAAGGTTTTGCTCACTCTTGCTTCAACATGGCATTAAGTAAAGGATGGCCTTTGTATTTATCAACAAAGAACACCATCTTGAAGAAATACGATGGCCGTTTCAAGGACATCTTCGAAGAGATCTTCCAAGCAGATTATAAAGCACAATTCGACGCTGCGGGTATTGTTTACGAGCACCGTTTGATCGATGACATGGTTGCCTCTGCGTTAAAGTGGAATGGTAACTTTGTTTGGGCTTGTAAAAACTATGACGGAGACGTTCAATCAGATACCGTTGCACAAGGTTTTGGTTCTTTAGGACTAATGACCTCTGTTTTAATTACACCAGACGGAAAAGTTATGGAAGCGGAAGCGGCTCACGGAACAGTGACTCGTCACTACCGCGATCACCAAGCTGGAAAGCCTACGTCAACTAACCCAATTGCCTCTATTTTTGCTTGGACTCGTGGTTTAGAGTTCCGTGGTAAATTAGATAATAATGCGGCATTGATTAATTTCTGCCAGACTTTGGAAAAAGTTTGTGTGGCTACGGTTGAGTCAGGTAAGATGACCAAAGACTTAGCAGTTTGTATCCACGGAAACAAAGTGACTCACGGAGAGCACTACTTATACACAGAAGAGTTCTTAGAGGCGCTGGATACGAATTTGAAGGCAGCACTGGCGTAGTTTTCGCTGCGCGAAAACAGACGCTAGTCGCAACTACGTCGCTTAGTCGACTTCGTCTTAGTCGGTTGCTTAGCAATTTAGTCGAAAAAAGTCGTCTCTACGAGACTTAGTCGACTTCGTCTTAGTCAAAGAGTCCGGAGGGGGAATAAATTCCTCTTCGGATTTTTTTTGTGCTTACATTTTTGACTAAGTCCGCAGGACGACTAAATCGCGCAGCGATGACTAAACGACGCAGTCGTGACTAAGTCCGCAGGCGACTAGATTTTTTTTATGCCGGGGCATAAAAAAAATCGCGCCGATTGCTCAGCGCGATTCCTACTATCGTTTTGCTTCAAAAATTATTCTGAAACCACAGAGAAAGCAATCTTGTGCTTAACTTCTTTGTGTAAGTCAAGCGTAGCAGCGTAATCGCCGGTAGTCTTCACTTCTGTATCGAATGAAATCTTCTTGCGATCGATATCGAAACCTTTTTCTTTCAGCATTTCTGAAACTTGAAGGCTAGTCACACGACCAAAGATTTTTCCACTATCACCTGTCTTCGCAGGAATAGTTAATGTCATTTCACCGATAGCCGTAGCTAAATCGAAAGCATCTTGGCGAACTTTCTCCACTTTGTGAGCAGCTTGCTTAATGTTTTCCGCTACAACCTTGCGGTTAGATGGAGTCGCCATGATAGCGAATCCTTGTGGAATTAAGTAATTACGACCGTAACCAGCTTTCACTGCAACGATATCGTTCTTATAACCTAATCCAGCAATATCTGTTTTTAATATAATTTCCATCTTATGTATACAATCAAATGTTTATTGGATAAGGATCTATTTTAAACCGTCAGCCACGTAAGGCATTAACGCTAAGTGACGAGCTCTTTTAATAGCTTGAGACACACGACGTTGGAATTTCAAAGAAGTTCCAGTGATACGACGAGGTAAAATTTTACCTTGCTCATTCACTAACTTCAATAAATAGTCTGGGTTTTTGAAATCAATGTATTGAATACCAGATTTCTTGAAACGGCAATACTTCTTACGGTTTCCGTTCTTATCTACAGGTTCGTTAACTAGTGTCATATTATTCTTCAATTTTTTCTGGTTTTCTACCTACTAATCCTTTTCTCTTTTTTTCATTATACGCTAAAGCGTGCTTATCTACCGCTAGGGTTAAGAAACGAATCACGCGCTCATCACGCTTGAATTCTAATTCTAATTTAGCGACTAAAGTAGGAGCTGCTGCGAATTCGAAAATTTGGTAATATCCGGTGTGCTTGTTCTGAATCGGGTAAGCTAACTTACGTAAGCCCCAAGCGTCTTCATGAACGATTTGCGCGCCGTTTTCTACCAACAGATTCTTGAATTTCTCAACAGTGTCCTTTGTCTGTTGTTCAGACAAAACGGGAGTTAAAATGAACACCGTCTCATAGTTTTTTAATTCCATAAAAAATTTGTTGTTTAAAAACTGGTAAAAATTTGGAATGCAAAGGTAGGAATAATCCTTCACAATCAAAAGGTTAACAACAAAAAAATAGAATTAGCGAACTTCGAAGGTACCTAAGCCGATCAAATACCCTTCGGCATAAAGCTCAATTTCATGCTTCCCGGGCTTGAAACCATTTTGCCTGGAATGAATGAATTCCACCGATTGGTGATTGTTTTCGTAAAATATACGCTGCCGACTCGTAAAAGTTAGTTCGCGGCCTTTGAAGTCAAAAGTTCCTGAACCTAAATTATAATCTGAAATTGTAGTTCCAGTAGGCTCAATAATGCGCAAAAAGACTGTTTTTATCTCCTTATTAGCAAATGTATTCTCTTGCAAATGGAACATCACTCGAATTTTATCCACTTTTTTGGCCTTCTGATTATTCACAGAAGACTCTTTCCCGCGAGATGAAATCGCATAGACATTCACCCCCTCTGCGCGCAAGGCAGCCGCCGCAGTTACCTTTTCAGTCAATTCTTTATTCATCACCTCAAGTACACGCGATTTTTCACTTAAGGCTCTTTCCTTTAAATCAAAAGTCTTGGATGAATCTGCTAAAGCTTTTTGAATATTTACTAATCCCACTTTTAGAATTTGGGCCTCTCTGCTTAGGGAATCATTACGAAGGATTAAAACTACGTTTTCTTTCTTCAGCTTTTTAATCTCCGCATCTTTTTGACCTAATAAATGCAAATAATAGGATAGCTTTTTTTGGAATTCTGCTGGATTAATATCACTTAATCGTTTCTGATCTCCTACAATTTGAGCTTTTGCGGTTTCTAACTCACTCACCTTCCCTCCTAATTTTTTGATTTGGACCAAACGTAAATTCAATTGTTCCGCAACGGAATCTAATTTAACCTGGGCATTTTCTACAAATTCGTCCTGAGATGGTTGCATAAATCGATCGATAAGACCTAATTTATCTACGAGGATCCAACCTGCTAATAGCAAAACCAACATAGTCAACCACGTCACGCGACGCCTTAAACTATTTTCGTTTCCCCTCGAATTACCTAATTCCATTTAGTTCCTTTATTTAATCTTTTACTCTTGAATCAAAAATAATAAATTAATTTTAATAATATTTTTAAGTCCAAACAAAATTTAGCCTTTCCGCCCTATGGCCATCTCAGAAGAAATTTCCTTGATTAACAAGCAATTAAACGATAGTGCTGCTCGACTTATTGTGGTTACGAAGACGAGAGGCATAGAAGAGTTGCAAGAAACGTATGCGGCGGGGGCCATTGAGTTTGGTGAAAATCGGGTGCAGGAGATGGTGGAAAAGCAGGCTGTGTTACCTAAGGACATTCTTTGGCATCAAATAGGCCACTTACAAACGAATAAAGTAAAATATATCGCCCCTTTTATTCACCTGATTCATTCCGTTGATTCACTGAATTTATTGAAAGAAATCAATAAGCAGGCGGCTAAAAACGACCGAATTATCAACTGTTTGCTTCAAATTTATATCGCGACTGAGGAAAGTAAATTTGGTTTAGATTTTTCTGAGGCCGACGCTTTACTAGCAGATCCTGAATTTGCTGAGTTGAAAAATATCAGAATCGTGGGTTTAATGGGGATGGCGAGTTTTACGGCAGATGAAACGCAGATTAGGCAGGAATTTCAAAGCTTAGCAAATTTTTTCCAAAAGCTCAAAAACGACAAAACCGGCTTGTCGACCGGTCTTGTGGAATGGATTGAATTATCCATGGGTATGTCTGGTGATTATTTGATCGCTGCGGAACTAGGTGCAACGCTAGTTCGTGTAGGATCGGCCATCTTTGGCCCGCGTCACTAACGCGTTAAGGACATAATCTCAAATTCTAATTTGCCTGCTGGAGCGGTAATCTCCGCTAGATCCCCTACTTTCTTACCTAATAATCCCTTACCGAAAGGAGATGAAACGGAAATTTTTCCCGCCCTCAAATCAGCTTCTTCTTCTGAAACGATAGTGTAAGTCACAGTCATACCACTCTTCGTATTTCTAATTTGAACGATAGAATAAATCGAAACTATGGACAAATCAATCGTTGACTCATCTAAAACGCGCGCTATTGAAACAATTTCCTCCATTTTAGAAATCTTTAATTCCAAAAGTCCTTGCGCATCTTTCGCCGCATCGTACTCTGCATTCTCACTTAAATCGCCTTTATCACGCGCTTCTGCTATTTGTTTGGCCATATCTATACGACCTGTAATCTTCAAATAGTGTAATTCTGCTTTTAATTTATCTAATGCCTCTGCGGTATAATATTGAAATTTAGCCATAATCTTTTAGGGTTTAACCTCAGTGCTTAAAAACAAAATAGAACGGCCTCCGACCGTTCTACCTAAATTATTTGTAGTTTTGTTTCGGATTCGCAACTAAGGTTTTTGTTTTTCTAACAGCACGAAATTGTTGTTTTGTATAGGACAAAGGTAATAAAAAATCAGACGGATTCCACAAACAATCAAGATCAGGCATGCGGATTATATTTTTTGGAACACCAGAATTTGCTGTAGCTAGTTTACAAGCCTTAGTCGAGGCAAAAATGGATGTCGTCGCTGTAGTTACGGCGCCAGACAAACCCGCCGGCCGAGGACAGCAAATTCAATCTTCCCCGGTAAAAGTCTACGCTGAATCTTGTGGCCTAGCCATTTTGCAGCCTCTAAAATTAAAAGACCCAGTATTTTTACAAGAATTAGCCTCCTTTCAAGCAGATTTGCAAATTATTGTGGGGTTTCGGATGCTTCCGGAAGCCGTTTGGAATATGCCGCGCTTAGGCACCTTTAATTTACACGCTTCTTTGCTTCCTCAATACCGTGGCGCTGCTCCTATTCACTGGGCAATTATTAATGGGGAGACCGAAACAGGCATCACGACCTTCTTTTTACAACATGAAATCGATACCGGAGATTTATTGTTTCAAGAGAAAGAGTCCATTTCTGAAAAGGATACCACTGGCGAATTATACGAGCGATTAATGAATATGGGAAGTCAATTAGTGGTTAAAACCGCTAAAGCCATCGAATCTGGTGATATACATCCCACACCACAACTAGAAATAGCGGAACTTAAATCTGCACCTAAGCTACAACGTAGCACGGGTGAAGTTCATTGGACGCGCGCGGGGCGGGACATTGTCAACCTAGTGCGCGGCATGCACCCTTTTCCTGGAGCACATACGGTTTTCCAGGGCAAAAATTGCAAGTTGATAGCCGTCGAATTTAATCCAGAAATTATTCCTGATTTAGGGGCGGGGGTTTGGGATACGGACCAAAAAACCTACCTAAGAGTCGGTTGCTCCGATGGGTATATTAACATACTTGAATGGCAGATGGAGGGAAAAAAAAGGCTGAAAATTGCTGAATTTTTGCGCGGATATAACTATACCTTTTAGTTTAATTTCCAGCGTCCCGTAGTATAAAAATACCCAAAAGAACCTTTCTGAATAAAGATATACTTCTCTTTCAAATTTGCTAAAACCGTTATCGCATTTGGCTTCAACTGAAGATCTGCTGCAGAACTAGGAAATGGAATTGCTTGAGAGCAGGCGCAAGGTTTATTCTCACGCAGCTTATTCATTTCAATTAATAAATCCCGCGAATCTTCGACTAATTCTTCTTTGCCTATGTCCAATTTTGAGAAGTAATTCCGCTCATAGGCGTTTTTAAATGGCTCATATTCTAAGGCTAAGTCAGGATATTTCTGCAATAGTTTAGCACTATTATAAAAAGCTTGAATATGCCCTGGATCTGGGAAACCTACGAAATCTCCACCCCAAAACAAGCCTATTTCCTTTGCTTTGACCCCATACTGATCATAAATCGCCCCCCTACGCAAATGTCTCCCCTTTCGCGCAATCGCCCCATCTGCCGCTAAACCAAAATTGTGGAAGGAAATAAAGGACTTCGAAAAGCCCCTTTTCTGCAAGGCCAATTGCTGTTTCTTATTACGGGTCGTGGAGGTATAGCGCAATCGATAAGGATAGTGAATTCGCTTAATCAAGCTGTCTCTTTTAAGTTCAAAAGAATCAATCTCTGATTGCAATAACTCGGTCCAAGGCTGATGTAATTGCTCTATTTCTTGCGTTTCCCTGGTCCCATCCGGATTAACCCGAATAAATACATACGAGGCTACCGAGTCGGCAGAATAAGTGGAATCTTGTTGCTTATAAAGCCACTTAAATTCCTCCCAATCCAATGAATTTAAAGACATAGGCTCACAAACGCGATGCTCAGCATCTTGCTCATATAGGCCAAAAAAGAACCAAAAAAGAGGGAAAAGCCCTATTAAAATCATTTTTTCAAGGGGATGATGAGCACTTCTCCCCGAAGGGTGATGTCATCTTTCTTGTGATTCGCGTCCATAATGGCTTGCTTCGACACGCCGTATTTTTCGGCCACTTTACGCATGATGTCCCCTGGACCTACCGTATGAATCGCCTGAATCTTTACATTTAACTTAGTGGATCCACTTTTAATTCCGTCTGGATTAACCCCTGGATTCAACGCTTTTAATTGATCTATTTTCAAACCGAATTTTCTAGCCACTGCAGAAAAAGTCTCTCCTTTTTCTACTGTTACAGCATGAGATTTTCCTGAAGGTGTTGCGACTTCCGGCACAACTTCTGCCTCCGCTTCTTTCTTTTGCTCAGCTAATTCTTCCTCCTCAGATTTACCTATCAATGAATCCTTCGGCACAATTAGCGAATCCGCCGCATCTACAGTTGAATCAATGACCACTTGTGCTGATTCCGCTAAAACGTCTTCCTCCGGCTCTACAAACTTCTCTGCCTTGATTAATTCATCTTTATCAGGACTAACAAAGTGCTCAAAACCGATGGCGATTAAGCCCACCAAGGTTAATAAAAGAATGCCCAACGTAATCAGGGGCAATTTGCTATTTTCTTCGTTTTCGCTCATTATTTGGGAAATTTACCTTTTGTTTCTTGACTCATTTCGGCCACCTTATCTTCTAATTCTGCTTTAAAAGCCGTGTATTTGTCTGCCAAAGAAGCATCGGAAATGGCTAACATTTGGATGGCTAATAATCCTGCATTTTTGGATGCATTTAAGGCCACAGTGGCTACCGGGACACCATTCGGCATTTGCAGGATAGATAAAACGGAATCCCAACCATCAATGGAATTAGATGATTTAACAGGAACACCGATGACAGGCAATATCGTGGCTGAAGCAATCATACCTGGTAAATGTGCCGCACCACCTGCTCCTGCGATAATCACTTGGATACCACGGGATTTTGCTTGCTGGGCATAAGTCATCATTTTCACCGGCGTGCGGTGTGCAGAAACGATGTCCACTTCATAAGCGACACCAAAATCCTTGCAAACTTGAATGGCATCTTGCATGACTCCTAAATCAGAACTGCTGCCCATTATAATTCCTACCATAGCTATCAATTTATGCGATTACGCGTATGCTTTGTTTTACTAATTCTGCTTTTTGCTCAATCTCCTCGCGGGATTCTCCCAGCAAAGTGATGTGCCCCATCTTGCGAAAAGGCTTGGTTATTTTCTTTCCATATAAAAACGGATGAACGCCAGAGATGCCTAAAATAGTATCTAGACCCTCATATTTTGCTGGTCCAGTAAAACCATCGGTTCCTAATAAGTTCAACATTCCGGAGAAACTATGTGCTTTTGTATCCCCTAAAGGTAATCCTACAATCGCTCTAAGATGCTGCTCGTATTGTGAGGTATCGTTAGCTCGGATAGTTTGATGTCCGGAGTTGTGAGGTCGTGGAGCCACTTCATTGATGAGAATTTTGCCGTCTTTGGTCAAAAACATCTCTACCGCTAAAACGCCCACTAAGCCCATTTTATCAATTAAACTCACCGCGATATCCTCCGCTTCTTTTTCAATTTCTTTCGATATTGCCGCTGGTGAAATAAGGAATTCGACCAGGTTTTGGACTGGATGAAAAACCATCTCCACTGCTGGGAATGCTTTTATGTCTCCTTGTGGGTTACGTGCCACAATCACCGCTAATTCCTTTTCAAAATCAATGGCCTTCTCTAATAAACCGGGAGCGTTAAAACCAGCAGAAGCGTCCGCTGCTGTTCCAATGTATTGAACACCTTTCCCATCGTAGCCTCCTTTCCCTAGCTTGTTAAATGCAGGAAGGAAATCTTCGTGAGCTATAATTTCCGATGACGATTCAATTAATCTAAAATCAGCCGTGGGAAAACCATGGGTTTGAAAAAAAGTCTTTTGGATACGTTTGTCTTGAATCATTCGAAGCAAATGAGGCTGCGGATACACTTTGATTCCCTCTGCCTCTAATTGCTCTAAGGCTTCGATATTCACATGTTCAATCTCGATGCTAACTAAATCAAATTGCTTCCCAAAGGCATAAACTGTGTCAAAATCCTGGAAAGAGCCCTGTGTAAACTGGCTTGTCAAGGTATGGCAGGATGCTTCGGGATCTGGATCAAGGCAGGCAATCTGCAAATCTAAGTCGATGGCAGCCTGCAAAAGCATGCGACCTAGCTGGCCGCCGCCTAACAATCCGATTTTAGGAAGTGATTTAGACATAAATTCGTATTCAATGGGTAAAATTACGGCTTTTGTTTTACCTTTGGAAATTATTTAGACATCGAGAAAAAATATTCTTGTTGAATACGTATTAAGACTCATGACAAAAAGAAATACCACGATTATCGCATTCATCTTACTTGCTATCGCAAGTCGTTTATTGATTTTAGCTGGTCCAGGTTGGGCAAACTTCTCTCCAATGGCTTCTATGGCCCTTTTTGTGGGCGCCTATCTACACAATCGCAAACAAGCGGTGGCGTGGACGCTACTAGCGGTTTGGGGATCGAATTTGATTTTGAATAATACCTTATATGATGGTTTTTTTCCAGGATTCTCTCTAGGAATTGATG
>CAIVPV010000071.1 GCA_903907915.1 uncultured Cytophagaceae bacterium | reverse complement strand
CCGTGGATTACAAAATGAAGCTTACTCGTTAATTAGACAGATGAAAATTTCCCTTAATTGGTTACGTGATTTTATTGATATTTCGAAGCTTCCTGCACAAGGCAGCCCAGAAGAATTAGACGTTTTATTAACAAATACGGGACTTGAAGTGGAAGGTATCGAACCACATGATAAGATTCCGGGTGGATTAAAAGGATTCGTGGTAGGCGAGGTTTTAACCTGTGAAAAATTCGAGGTAAAAGAGAAATTCTTAAGCCTAACTACGGTGGATGCTGGTTTAGATGAAATTTTAACCATCGTTTGTGGAGCTGCGAATGTAGCAGCAGGCCAAAAAGTAATCGTGGCAACCCCTGGCACCCAATTGTACGACAAAGACGGGAAAGAATTATTCACAATTGAGAAGCGCAAAGTCTACGGACAGCCTTCGGAAGGTATGATCTGCGCAGAAGATGAAATCGGAATCGGATCATCGCACGATGGTATTTTAGTTTTAGACACAAACGTTCCGAACGGAACTCCGGCTGCCTCCTTTTTTGACATTGCGGGGGATTTAGTCCTAGAAATCGGGCTAACGCCTAACCGCGCCGATGCAGCCTCACACTGGGGCGTAGCGCGAGATATTCGGGCTGTAACTGGGCTTCCTATTCAATTACCTTCGCCAGCCTTAGTCATTGAAAGTAACGCACATCCGATCACAGTGGAAGTGAAAGACACTGGATGCGATCGCTTCTGCGGCATTACGATTGATGGTATTCAGGTAGCGCCTTCGCCTACTTGGTTGCAAGAGCGTTTAGCTGCCATCGGATTGCGCCCCATCAATAACGTGGTCGATATCACTAATTTTATTTGCCATGGAGTAGGTCAGCCGATGCATGCCTACGATTGGAATGAAATCAAAGGAGGTAAATTAATCGTGGAAAGCTTACCTGCCGGCACTCTTTTCAAAACACTAGACGGCGTTGAACGCAAGTTAACGGGCGAAGAATTAATGATCTGCGACGCTTCGGGTGCCATTGGATTAGCCGGTGTCATGGGCGGAGAACATTCTAGTATTAAAGATTCTACGTCGCGCGTTTTCTTAGAAGTGGCCCACTTCAAGCCAGAGCGTATTCGGAAGGCAAGCCAAATTCACGGTCTAAAAACCGATGCCTCCTTCCGTTTTGAGCGTGGCACTGATATTCAGGCCAAATTATTCGCATTAGAATATGCGGCTCAATTAATTCAAGAATTAGCTGGTGGAAAAATCACGTCAGAACCGATTGATTATTATCCTGCACAAGTCGAATTAGTTCGCATTCCGGTAAATGTTGTTCGGGTTCAAAAATACATCGGTATTGAATTAGCGGCGGAACGAATTAAAGAAATTTTGACGCTGTTAGATTTCAAAATCGAAGCAGATAAAGGCGACGAATTCGTTGCTATCTCCCCTGCTTACCGCGTCGATGTGACGAGAGAGGCAGATATCATCGAAGAGATCTTACGTATTCACGGATTAGATAATATTCCTTTATCAGATCATTTAAGTGCGAATTTCATCTCAGAATTTCCCCTTTTAGACAAGGAACGAGTTCAATTGAATATCTCACAGATTTTGACGGCCAAAGGTTTCCAAGAGATTATCACCAACTCACTTACGAAAGCCGATGCACACGCAGCGATTGCGAAGGATTTATCTTTCGAAACGGTGGAAATCCTTAACCGACTTTCAGAAGATCTAGGCGTGATGAGACAGCACATGTCTTTCGCCGGTTTAGAGGTCTTAGCTCATAATATTAACCGCCGTCAAAAAGATTTGAAGGTCTTTGAATTTGGTAAAACCTACCATAAAAAAGGGGCTAAATATATCGAAAAGAAACACCTAGCCTTATTTACCACCGGATTGTGGTCAGGAGAAACCTGGTCTGGCGCTCCAGCTAAAACCGCACTCCATCACTTATATCAGGTGAGCGTCGAATTAATGCGTTCATTAGGTGTGACAGAATTCGAGACAGATACCATCGAAAATTCGAGTGTATTTGCCTTCGGATTGCGCATTTCGATCAACAAAAAAGCTTGCCTAGAACTAGGGATGATTCACCCCAATTTAGCCAGCAAATGGGAGGTAAAACAAGAGGTATTCTTCGCAGATTTCGACTGGGACTATTGGGTGAAGCAGGAAAAAGCAGACTTCGTTTACCAAGAGATTTCTAAGTTCCCAGAAGTACGTCGTGACCTATCTTTAGTGATCGATAAAGCCGTTAGCTACCAAGCAATTAGAAAATTAGCCGAACAATACGAGAAAAATTTATTGAAAAATGTATCCATCTTCGATGTGTATGAGGGCAAAAACTTAGGCGAAGGCAAGAAGGCTTATTCGGTTAGCTTTACGCTACAAGATGAGGCTCAAACCCTAACAGACAAGGTAATTGAGTCCACCATGGATCGCTTAATGAAAGGATTCGAGAAGGAAATAGGCGCGATAATTAGAAAATAATTAGCGCTTGAGCATGCCGCCTAAATTAGGCATCTTCATCTTTCCATCCTGCACCTTGTTCATCATCTTCATCATTTTGCGCATGTCCTCGAACTGCTTCAACAGGTTATTCACCTCTTGAATCGATGTTCCTGATCCTGCCACAATTCGATTCTTGCGGGATGGGTTCAAAATATCTGGATTTTGACGCTCCTTAGCGGTCATTGAATTAATAATCGCTTCGATGGGCTTGAAGGAATCATTGGAGATATCTACATCCTTCACCGCCTGGCTCATTCCGGGTACCATGCCCATCAAATCCTTGATGTTACCCATCTTTTTGATTTGCTGTAGTTGTGCGTAGAAATCCTCAAACGTAAAGTTGTTTTGGCGTATCTTCTTATTTAAACGAGCTGCTTCATCTTCGTCAAAAGCCTGCTGCGCACGCTCTACTAAAGACAACACGTCCCCCATTCCTAGGATACGGTTTGCCATACGATCAGGATAGAACTGATCCAAGGCCTCCATTTTCTCCCCTGTAGAAATGAATTTAATTGGTTTATCTACAATTTGACGGATAGAAAGGGCCGCACCACCGCGCGAATCACCATCTAATTTCGTTAAGACAACACCATCAAAATTTAATCGATCATTAAAAGTCTTCGCCGTATTCACCGCATCTTGACCCGTCATGGAATCCACAACAAACAAAATTTCCGTCGGTTTAATCGCCTCCTTTACGGCAGCAATCTCCGTCATCATGACCTCATCT
>CAIVPV010000070.1 GCA_903907915.1 uncultured Cytophagaceae bacterium | reverse complement strand
CAGATTCGTCAGATTTTGGAAAAAATACCTTACAAAAAAAGGATGAACGGACTGTTCTCCGCCACCTTCCCTGAGAAGGTGGAGAACCTGTCTCACGAATTTTTAGAGTTTCCGATGAAGATCGAAATCACCCCGCAGGCCACGCCGGCGAGCCAGGTGACACAATCGGTTTTCGAGGCACCGAACTTATTAACGAAGCTTCATGCCCTCGCTTACTTTATGCAAAACCCTGATTTTCATCGGGTTATGGTATTTTGTCGTTCGAAAGATGCGGCGAATGACGTGGAGAAATGGTTATTAAAGACTTTGCCAAAAGACCAAGTTCGTGTGATTCACTCGAACAAGGGCCAAAACACGCGTATCAACGCAATGGCCCAATTCCGCGAAGGAAATGTCCGCGTTTTAGTGACGACGGATGTGGCGGCTCGCGGAATCGATATTCCGAAAGTTTCCCACGTGATCAACTTTGACGTGCCCTTGATTTACGAGGATTATGTCCACCGAATCGGCCGTACAGGTCGTGCGGAGGAGATAGGCGAGTCGATTACGTTTATTACCTTAGCTGAGAGTTACCACTGGACTAAAATCGAGGAAATCATTCAGCAGAAGATCGAAATCGAGCAGCTGCCAGAGGGAATCAAGATCGAAGAAACACCGTTTTTAGAGCAACAAGATATGTTACGCGCGGTCGATGACCAGCGCAAACGCGAGGATCCGGACTTTAAAGGTGCGTTCCACGATAAGAAATGGGTGATTAAGGCCAAAGCGTCCGGCAAAAAAGTCCCTCAGAAAAAAGCCGTAACTAAGGCTGGACCAAAAGGCGGCGCGGTTCAAGGACCCAAGCCCATCGTCCGCAATAATCGCCCAGGAAAGAATGCAAAATTCCGCCCGGGTGCTGCGTCAAATAAAAAGAAACGTTAGTTTTGTGTATATGAAGAGAGTTCTGTTATTGTGTTTTATTTCGTTTGCTGGTTTTGCGCAGTCAAAGCCCGCGTCAAGTACCGCGGCTGCTGCCCCTGTGAAGCCTGTTCGCGCAGCGAAATACGAAGTTTTGTATGGTTCGAAACCGCTATCGAAGGTCGACCAAAAAGAATTAAATGAGTTCGTGGCGAGCTGTGATGCGTCTTTTGGCTCGAGAGCCGAGGCGGTTACTTTCTTCGCCGAGCGCGCTTGGGAATATGTGGCGTCCGCTCGTTTAGACACCGCTACTTATCGCTTTAATTTGATTAGTGCTTTGGACCCAAATAGCGTCGATGCTTTTTGGGGACTAGGAGTTATTTCCTACCAAAGAGGAGACAACGATCTAGCTATTCGCCTGTTAAACAAGGGGTTAGAGTTAGATTCAACTCAAGCTATGATGCGCGTGGACTATGCGATCGTGAAGCTAGATTGTTATCAGAAGGGGATTGATTGTGGTACTTTGGATGAAGTAGAAACAGAATTAAAGCATGCCATACAGCAGGATCCGAAGAACGCGAATGCGTGGATGAAACGCTGTCAGGTGGCGTATTACAAAGAAAATTACGAGTTAGCGTGGACGTATTTTCACGAGGCTCGCGTGTCTGATATTTTGCAATTGGACTTAAATTTTGGGTCACTTTTAGCCGCCAAAATGCCAGACCCCAAAGGCATATTTAAATAGTGTAGCGATGGGTATTCGTTCCTTTTTTGCCAAACCTCTAGCGGCTCGTGTCGTTAAAAAGTACCGCTTAAGTCAACAGCAGGCTTTTGAGCGCCAAGACTTTTGGTTGAAGCAAATGGTGGCGAAAGCAGAGAAAACGCTTTTCGGGCGAGGTCACTCTTTCTCCAAAATCAAGAACTACCTCGACTACCGCTCTAACGTACCCATCTTCGAATACGAAGACATTAAGCCCTATATCGATGAGGTAGTTTCGGGAAAAGAAGACATTCTTTGGCCTGGAAAACCGGCCTATTTTGCCAAAACTTCCGGCACCACCTCCGGTGTCAAATACATTCCCATCTCGTCTGATTCCATGCCATTTCACATTACTGCTGCGCGGGATGCCCTGTTGCATTATGTGTATTACAGCGGGAATGCTTCGTTCTTAGACCGTAAATTAATTTTTTTAAGCGGATCTCCGGAGATGACCGAAACAAATGGAGTGCCTACGGGCCGCCTTTCGGGGATCGTGAACCATCATGTGCCTGGGTATTTGCGTGGTAATCAGATGCCAACCTACCAGACGAATTGTATCGAAGACTGGGAGCAAAAGCTCGAGGCGATTGTACAAGAAACGATCTCGAAGCGGATGGGATTGATTTCCGGGATTCCGCCTTGGGTGCAGATGTATTTTGATCGTTTAGAGGAGTTATCAGGCCAAAAAATAGGCGACCTATTCCCCGATTTCCAAGTCTTCGTGACCGGCGGCGTGAACTTCGAACCCTACCGCGAGAAAATAATGGCCTCGATAGGCCGAGAAATCGACGTGGTGGAGACCTATCCTGCATCGGAAGGGTTCATTGCGTTTGATGACTCTTCGGGCGAACCAGGGCTTTTATTGAACGTGGACGGGGGAATATTCTTTGAGTTTGTTCCTACGGATACCTATTTCGGTGCTAATCCCGTCCGTTTAAGTTTAACAGAAGTGTCATTAGACGGTAATTACGCGCTATTGTTGACAACGAATGCCGGCCTTTGGTCCTATTCCATCGGTGATACCGTGAAGTTTGTTTCTTTGAACCCCTACCGCATTG
>CAIVPV010000069.1 GCA_903907915.1 uncultured Cytophagaceae bacterium | reverse complement strand
CGACATCGAGGTGTTTGATTAGTTTTAAATAATCTATTTCCTGCTTATCGGACATTATTTCTATGTTGAGGAAATATTGCTCTTAGCCTGATATAGCTAGTTTGCGTTGTTGATCTAACAGGTCGCCTTTGGTGGCTACGACTAATCGGTATTTGCCTTGCAAGGATTGCAAAACTTCGACTACGCCAGGCAAAATTTCGATATCGCGCTCGAGTAATTCTTTACCTAGGTTCAGAATCTTTTCGATTCCATCTAAGCCCATGGTTCCACCGGAAATCTGAATGGCTGTTTCGACCATAGAAAGCATAAAACCTTTGACCCCATAACCATAGAGCGCCAGGTTATTCATCTCGATTTTGAACAACTCTTGACCGGTGGTGTGAACGGGTAAATAATCTTCCAAGAGCGCACAGAACTTGTCCTCCGTCTCTCTAAAATAGGGTTCATTCACCCAAAGGGTGTCGTCTGCGTCGAATGCGATTACGTGTTCCATGATTCAAATTTAAATAATAAAGCACAAAGCATAAAGCATAAAGTGGGAAGCGTCGCAGGCGACGCGTATATGAAATGTTTTTGTACCATATTTCCTGAACATAAAAATGGGGCCTAAGCCCCATTTTTAACCATCTTTATTCTTTATACTCTATTCTTTATGCTTTAAATTTCAATGCGAGACGCATTGAAATTTAGTATGAAGTAGCTATCGTAATAAAATCAGCCGCCACTAACGAAGCGCCACCGATTAAACCACCATCTACGTCCGGGCAAGCGAATAGTTCTTTTGCGTTTTTCGCGTTGCAGCTTCCGCCGTACAGGATAGAGCAATCGTCGGCTACGCTTTGGCCATATTTCTTAGCAATGTGTGCACGTAAATAAGCATGCATATCTTGTGCTTGTTCTGAAGAGGCAGTTAAGCCTGTTCCGATGGCCCAAATAGGTTCGTAAGCAATGACAACTTTACCGAATTCCTCCGCTGAAAGGTGGAATAAGCTCTCTGTTAATTGTTGTGCCACGTAAGCTAAGAAATCTCCGCCTTCGCGTAGTTCTAAGCTTTCGCCGCAGCAAAATAGGGGAGTTAGGCCGTTTGCTAAAGCAGCATCTGTTTTAGCGGCTAATTGTTCGTTCGATTCTGCGAAGTATTGACGACGCTCGGAGTGTCCTATGATGACGTATTGTACGCCAGCAGAAGCTAACATCGGTGCAGAAATCTCACCTGTGTATGCGCCAGACGCTTTTTCATGGCAGTTTTGGGCTGCAACAGCTAGGTTAGGAATGCCTTCAATTACTTGATTCACACCCGTTAAATACAAAGCTGGTGCTGACATAATCACCTGAACATCCGCGGAAACGCTAGACTTCACTAATTCTGCTACTTCAGTAGCTAAAACGAAAGCCTCTTGCGCCGTTTTGTTCATTTTCCAGTTACCTGCAACAATTTTTTTTCTCATACGTTCATCATTTAAGCCCCAAAATTACAACACCTTTCCGTGGAATGAAAATTACCTATAAAAATTCGGCCCGATATTTCAGAAGATTCCCACATTTAGCGTATTTTCACACCTTATATGAACGTTAACCTTGCTATGAAAAAATTCAGCACCGGCTTACTGCTTTTACTTCTTCCTTTTCTGTCCTTTTCACAGGATTTGTTTCCGCATACTCAGTCTAAATGGGTCGATTCCGTTTTTAATTCCTTAAGTGTGGACGAAAAAATCGGGCAATTATTAATGCCTCGCGGAAATGTGGCGGATACCTACGACACGACGCGATTGTATTCGATTGTGAAAGAATACCATGTGGGAGGCTTTGTCCTATTTAAAGGGCATCCGGTGAAGCAGGCGCTTTTAGTGAATGAATTACAAAATAGAACGAAGGTTCCGCTATTTATTGGGATGGACTTGGAGTGGGGATTGGCGATGCGTTTGGATTCGACGTTCCGTTTTCCGTACCAAATGACTTTGGGCGCGATGCAAGGAAATACATCCTTGATCGAGAAGATGGGGATTCAAATAGGGGAGCAGTGTAGAAGAATGGGAGTGCACATTAATTATGCGCCGGTGGTGGATGTGAATAATAATCCAGCGAATCCGGTGATTAATTTCCGCTCGTTTGGGGAGAATCGGGAGGATGTGACGGCGAAGTCTTTGGCCTATATGAAAGGTCTTCAAAAGGCTGGAATCATTACCTCAGCGAAACATTTTCCAGGTCACGGCGACACGGGTGTGGATTCTCACGTAGATATTCCGATCTTAAATCACTCGCGTTCGCGTCTGGACAGTTTGGAATTATATCCGTACAAAGAATTGATTGCGAATGGTTTGCAAGGCGTGATGGTAGGTCACTTGAATCTGCCTGCTTTGGATACGACGGCGTCCTTAGCCTCTACCCTTTCGAAGCCGATTGTAACAGGTCTACTTCGCGATGAAATGAAGTTCCAAGGCCTGGTTTTCACGGATGCAATGGATATGAAGGGCGCGACCAAAATGTTCCCAGAAGGCACGGCGAACGTAAAAGCTATCTTGGCGGGGAATGATATTTTAGAAACTTTTGTGGATGTTCCAGCGGCTTTTGATGCGATTAAGAAGGCCTTAACAAATGGTGAAATCTCGCAAGAAGATATCGATAGCCGCGTGAAGCGTATTTTACATGCCAAAGCCTGGGCAGGATTAGCCCATTATTCTCCCATCGTAGTAGCGGATTTAATCAAGGATTTAAATCCGATTAAGAGCGAAGTGTTGAACCGGGAATTAGCGGAGAAGACGATTACCTTGATCAAGAATCCAGGCGAGCTTGTTCCTATAAAAGCATTAGATAAAACGCGTATCGCGACTTTAGCGATTGGTAAACCAGCTTACGGCTCTGCTTTTCCTACGGAGTTCCAAAAAATGTCCAATAACTACCTCGAAATGCCTCATTTCTACCTAGACGAAACGAGTGCAGATACGACGATTGCGCGCATCGAAAAAACGCTCGCGACCTTCGACGTGGTATTGATGGGCATTCACAGTATTTCGATTCGCCCGGCGAATAATTACAGTTTGAAGCCTGCGATCAAGACTTTGGTGAACCGTTTCGCCACGCCTAAAACGGTGGCAATCCATTTTGCAAACGTGAATACGCTGACGCAATTTGACAGTTTAAAGAACGCAGGAGCCTTAATGACGGCTTATCAAGATGGTATTTCCCAACAGGAAGCGGCAGCGGAGATTGTGTTCGGTGCGATTCCGGTGACGGGGAAATT
>CAIVPV010000068.1 GCA_903907915.1 uncultured Cytophagaceae bacterium | reverse complement strand
GTAGTTAGGCTTAAGAATTTCTCTTTTACCTCGAATTTCTCACAAGTTAAAACCTCGCCTACCACGAATCCTTTTAATCCACCCGGAATCGTATCATGTGGTTCGATACCTTCCACTTCAAGTCCCGTCTTTGTTAATAAAACGTCTAATTCTTCTGGGCTGCCTTGTGCAGGAAGCTTCGAAATATCAATAAAATCACGTAACCAATTAAGGGAAATTTTCATCTGTCTAATTAACGAGTAAGCTTCATTTTGTAATCCACGGAAACCTTTCCTCGCGTGATATCACTTAACTTATTTTTAATGAGGCGTTTTTTCACAGGATTCAAATGATCGGTGAATAAAATGCCTTCGATATGATCATATTCGTGCTGGATAATGCGGGCGGCTAAACTTTCGAAAATGTCTGTTCTTTCTTCACCCTGCTCCGTCCAATAATGTATCTTAACATATTCTGGGCGATACACTTCTCCGCGAATACCCGGGATAGATAAGCAACCCTCTTCAAAACCCCATTCGTCTCCCGTTTCCTCTATAACTGTCGGATTAACGAATACCTTTTTGAAACCAACTAATGACTGATCCACATCCTCCTCTTTTTCTCCTTCGTTCATGGGGCGTCCATCCACCACAAATAATCGAATGTCCATACCTATCTGAGGAGCTGCTAAACCGACGCCGCTGGCCGCGTACATAGTTTCGAACATATCTTCTGATAGTTTGATTAAATCGATACGTCCTACTTCAATAGGAGATGCGACTTTTCTTAAAACAGGATCCCCGTAGGGTATAATTGGATAAATCATGTTTGATAACGCAATGCAAACAACAAATTTAGCAGAATTTATCCTTTGTTTTTCGTAATTTGCTTTGATTTTTAACCTAAGTGAGATTAATAAAAAGAATATGAATAGAAACTTCTTTAAGGCACATCCTTGGCATGGCGTTCAAATCGGTGATCAAATGCCTGAATTAGTGACCGCATTTATAGAAATTGTTCCGACGGATACAGTGAAGTACGAGATTGACAAACAAACGGGCTATCTAAAAATCGATCGCCCGCAGAAATTCTCGAACATTGTTCCTGCTTTGTATGGCTTTTTGCCACAAACGTATTGTTCTGACGGCATTGCGGAATTAGCTCGCAAGTATTCCGGGAAAGATATTGAAAGAGGGGATGGCGATCCTTTAGATATTTTAGTACTTTCAGAGCGGGCAATTACACATGGAGATATTTTATGTCAGGCGATTCCCATTGGTGGAATTCGCATGATTGATAAGGGTGAGGCGGATGATAAAATTATTGCTGTATTAAAGGATGATCCTATTTATGGCAAATGGAAAGATATTGCAGACGCGCCAAAAGATATCGTTGAACGTTTGAGACATTATTTCTGGACATATAAAATGTTGCCAGGAGAAATGTCTTCAAGTTCAGTAGATATTGATGATATTTATGGCCGTGAAGTGGCCTTCGAAGTGATTCGTCAGGCAAGAGAGGATTACCGTAAAAACTTTGGTTAGAAACAATTTAAAATAGTTTTATGTGGCAATTTGTTAAGTATTCTTTAGCGACCGTTTTTGGTCTTTTTCTATTTTCAATTGTCTCCTTGTTGCTTTTAGCAGGCGTAGGCGCAGCGATTGGAAGCTCGGATGAGGTGTTTGACCTAAAAGATAATTCAGTTTTGAGACTGGATTTGAATCGGCCTATTGTAGAAAATGCAACGACGGAGGATAATCCTTTTTCGGCAATTACCGATGTCTATTTTGCTCCCACGGAAAATGTAGGTTTGATTCAAGTCTTGTCTGCCTTAGAGCGGGCAAAAGTGGATCCTAAAATTAAGGGAATTTATGTAGATGCTAGTTTTCCTATGGCTGGCTATGCTCAACTTTCGGAGATTAGGGAAGCAATTCAGAAGTTCCAAAAGTCGGGTAAATTCGTCTATGCTTACGCAAATTCCTACACGGAGAAAGGCTATTATATCTCTTCTGTGGCGGATAAGACCTATTTAAATCCGAATGGATTGCTGGATTTCAATGGTATTAGCGTTCAATATACTTTCTATAAGAAGGCCTTGGATAAATTAGAAATTGAGCCATTGGTCTTCCGGGTGGGAACGTATAAATCGGCGGTAGAGCCCTTTATTCGCGAAGACATGAGTGAAGAAAATAAGGCGCAGACCTCATCCTTCTTACAATCGATTAATACCTATGTGTTTGATAAAATTGCACGGTCTAAAAATATTCCTGTACGTAAATTAGATATGATTGCGGATAGTCTGCAGGCTTTTGAGCCATCAAATGCGGAGAAATTAGGGATGGTAAAGCAGGGTTATTGGGATGAATTTGAGGCCTTATTATTGAAGGCTTCTGGTGAGAAGGAGAAGGTAAAATACGTGAGTGTAAATCATTATTTACAGGCCAAAAATCCCATCGAAGAAGTAGAAGGAAAAGATCGCATCGCTGTTTTAGTAGCAGAAGGCGAGATTTCAGGAACAAGAGCAAGTGAGGGAAATATTGGTTCGGATGATTTTGTAAAGGAGCTGAAAAAACTTCGGGAGAGCAAATCAGTGAAAGCTATCGTTCTTCGAATTGATTCTCCGGGTGGATCATCTTTAGCATCTGATATTATGTGGCGTGAAATCGAATTAACGAAGAAAGTGAAGCCAATTATCTCATCGATGTCAAACTATGCCGCATCTGGCGGTTATTATATGGCTATGGGAACGGATGTCATTGTAGCTCAGCCTACCACGATAACGGGTTCTATTGGAATTTTTGCTGCCTGGTTCAATGTGGATAATTTCTTGAAAAATACCTTAGGCATTACGCAAGACCATGTGAATACACATGCGAATTCGAATTTTATGACTTCGGCAGGTGCTTTGACAGATTTTCAAAAATCAGTCGTACAGAATTCGGTGAACAAAGGCTACCTTTCTTTTACTACGAAAGCAGCGGCTGGTCGCAAGATGTCTTTACAACGTTTGCAGTCATTGGCTGGTGGACGTGTTTGGACGGGGGCACAGGCGAAGCAGATCGGTTTAGTGGATGAATTAGGGGGATTAGATAAGGCGATTGAAATTGCTGCTTCTAAGGCAAAATTAAAGCCAGGATCTTACAAAGTCGCGATTTTTCCAAAAGCTAAATCTTTTGTGGATGAGTTATTAAATTCAGCGACCTCTGAGACATCGATGGCTGATCGTTTATTAGCCAAAAATATCCCTTGGGCCTCATCCGTTTTAGAGGTAAATCGTTGGAAAAAAAGAGAAGGCTTCTTAGCAATGATGCCTTATTTAATGGAATTTGAATAGAAATAAAGCTTATATGGTACGTAATAATTGGACTCGCGAAGAGGTAGAAAAAATTTATAACCAACCTTTTTTAGACTTGGTTTATCAAGCCGCTACGGTACACCGGGAAAATTTTGACCCGAACGAGGTGCAGATCTCTACTTTATTATCCATCAAAACGGGAGGTTGTCCGGAGGACTGTTCCTATTGTTCTCAAGCCGCTCGTTACCACACGAGCGTAAAGGTGCAAAAATTACTTCCTTACGAAGAGGTAATTCAAGCGGCTAACCGTGCGAAAGATAGTGGAAGTTCTCGTTTTTGTATGGGAGCCGCGTGGCGCGAAGTGCGTGATAACAAAGACTTTGACCGTGTGCTAGATATGGTGAAAGGGGTAAACTCTTTAGGAATGGAAGTTTGCTGTACTCTAGGTATGTTATCAGAGGAGCAAGCACAGAAGTTAAAGGAGGCTGGTTTATACGCATACAATCACAATATCGATACAAGTGAGGAATATTACGAAGATGTTATTTCGACACGCACCTACGATGATCGCTTAGAGACCTTAGGAAACGTGCGTAAGGCGAATTTATCCGTTTGTTCTGGTGGTATCATCGGAATGGGGGAAAGTGCTGGAGATCGCATGGGCATGTTGTTGACTTTAGCGAATCTTCCCGAGCATCCGGAATCTGTTCCAGTTAATAATTTGGTTCCAGTAGAGGGAACTCCTTTTGAGAATCAAAAGACGGCTTCGGTTTGGGATTTAGTGCGGGTGATCGCAACGGCGAGAATCATGATGCCTAAGTCTGCGGTTCGATTATCTGCCGGTCGTCTAGAATTAAACTACGAAGGCCAGGCGTTCTGTTTTATGGCAGGAGCAAATTCGATTTTTTCTGGGGATGTCTTATTAACAACCCCTAATCCGGATGCGAAATCGGATGAAGAATTATTCCAAATCTTGAGCATCAAACCGAAGGCAGCTTTCAAAGATGCGCGCAAAGCAGGTATTGAATTCAACCAGATTCCAAGTGCACAGGGGCTAGAGCACACGCATTGATAGAAAATAATAAATGAACGGGCGCTATTTCGAGAGAGGTAGCGCCTTTTTTTATAGCATCTTCTGCATGCGGAAGTGTTGGATTTCCCCGAATAAAAGGTAAGATTCAGTAATAATCATGTAGCCTAAAGCTTTGTAAAAAGGAACGGCATTCTCTCTAGCCTCTAATACGATTTCAGTCCAGCCTTTTAGCCTTGCCTTTTCCTCAAGATAAACCATGATGGCTTTTCCGATTCCTTTTCCTTGATCAGCCGTAGCGATGGCTACGCATCGCACTTGCCCCTGCTTCGCGGCAGATTCATGCATCCTGGCCACTCCTACAACTTCCCCCTCTTCGATAGCTATGGCGTGAATGGCTAGGTCTTCGTCTGTGAGTACTTCCGAGCCTAGAGGTTGATTCCAGGGCTCTCTGAGCACATGGAAACGCAACCCATAATAGGCTTTCCATTCAGCGTCGGTTTGCGGAAACTTGATTTCCATGGAAGGCTAAAATTTTAGGGGATAAAAAATGGCGCCACCCTGCGG
>CAIVPV010000067.1 GCA_903907915.1 uncultured Cytophagaceae bacterium | reverse complement strand
CTGTTTTCCTTCTTCTTTTTTGGGGTACAATTAGAGCAGATTTTTAATCAATTATTTCCAAGTATTGCGTCCGAATTATTCATCATTTTTTATCTGCTGGCGATTTTAGTGGCGGATTTGCCTACCTATTTCAAACAGAAAAATAACCCCAATTATAATTCCTTAGGAGCCTCAGGGGCAGTTTCTGCCGTGATTTTTGCGGGAATATTGTTTTTTCCCACGGAGAAAATATACTTATTCGGATTCTTCGGAATTCCAGGATTTATCTATGCGGGTTTGTTTACCTGGTATTCGGTGGAAATGGATAAGCGTAGTCGTGATTTCGTGAATCACAGCGCCCATTTATATGGCGCTTTATTTGGGCTTGCAGCGATGACGCTTTTGTATCCTCAGGTGTGGATCAGTTTTGTGGAACAAATAACGGCCATGCTTCGATGAAAAGAATTGCGATTTTAGGAAGTACGGGTTCCATCGGGACGCAGGCTCTAGAGGTAATTGCGGAGCATCCTCAGGAATTTTCGGTGGAGGTATTAACTGCCCAAAACCAAGCTGATTTACTAATTTCCCAAGCTTTAGCCTGGAAACCGGCACACGTGGTAATCGGGAATGAGGCGAAATATGCAGATGTAAAATCGGCTTTAACGGGAACCGGGATTCAAGTTCATTCTGGCGCAAAGGCGCTAGAAGATGTCGTGACATTGGATTCTGTGGACATCGTCTTAACGGCTTTAGTGGGATACGCAGGCTTATTGCCTACGGTGAAAGCAATCAAAGCAGGCAAGCCAATTGCCCTAGCGAACAAGGAAACCCTGGTGGTGGCGGGAGCGTTGATTATGCCTTTAGCGAGAGAGATGGGTGTGCCTATTTTGCCAGTTGATTCAGAGCATTCGGCGATTTTTCAATGTCTGATGGGCGAAGCGCATAATCCCATTGAGAAAGTAATATTAACCGCTTCAGGTGGACCTTTTAGGGGTTTTAACCGAGATCAATTAGCTCAAGTAACGCGCGCTCAGGCATTGAAACATCCGAATTGGACGATGGGAGCGAAGATTACGATCGACTCGGCTAGTTTGATGAATAAAGGATTAGAAGTGATCGAAGCGGCCTGGTTATTTAACGTGAAAGCGTCTGAAATTGAGGTGGTCGTTCATCCGCAATCGATTGTACACTCTTTGGTGCAATTCGAGGATGGTTCCATCAAGGCGCAATTGGGTTTGCCAGATATGAAATTGCCCATTCAGTTTGCTTTAGGTTACCCGAATCGAATGAAGGCGAATTTTCCGCGCTTTGATTTTAAAAACTATGCTTCTTTAACTTTTGAGCAGGCAGATACCAAGACATTCCGTAATTTAGGGCTTGCATTTCAGGCTTTAGAGCGGGGAGGAAATACGGCTTGTCTGTTGAATGCAGCTAATGAAATAGCAGTTGCAGCCTTTTTAGAAGATAAAATCGGATTTTTAGCCATGTCCGACTTGAACGAATATTGTATGAGTCAGGGAACTTTTGTGGCGAATCCGGCATTAGAGGATTATATTGAAAGTGATCGAATGAGTAGAAAAATAGCCCAGGAATGGGTAGATAAATATAGAAAATAGCGAATTATGGAAGGTTTAGTGATGGCAGGACAATTGATTTTAGGATTGTCGATTTTAGTAACGTTACATGAATTTGGTCATTATATTACGGCCAAATGGTTTAAAATGCGCGTCGAGAAGTTCTACCTTTTCTTCGACTTTTTATTTCCAATACCGACCGTATTGAATTTTGCTTTGTTCAAAAAGAAAATAGGGGATACCGAATACGGTTTAGGCTGGTTTCCACTCGGAGGCTATGTTTCCATCGCCGGTATGATCGATGAAACCCAAGATGCGGCGACCTTAGCTAAAGACCCAGAGCCCTGGGAATTCCGCGCTAAACCCGCTTGGCAGCGCCTAATCGTTATGCTTGGTGGTGTGATCGTGAACGTCATCACAGGAGTCGTGATTTTCGTTTGCCTTACTTATTCGAATGGGAATAACTTTATTTCTAAAGAAGAATTAAATAAGAACGGCATCGTCGCGATGGAAATAGGCCAGCAAATCGGTTTAAAAACGGGCGATAAAATCATTCGTGTAAATGGCGCAGATTACAAACAATTGTCTGATTTACGTGCTTCAGATGTACTCTTAGGCGATAATTCGTCCTATACGGTGCAACGTGGAGACCAGACGTTGGAGATAAAAATTCCTTCGAATTTTATTGAAAAATTAAGCGATAAAAAAGCGGCTTTCATCGAACCGATGGCATCCTTTAAAGTTGCGGAAGTAGCTGCTCCAGAAGAGCCGGGTTTCTTCGATCAATTTTCGGCTGCTAAACCAGCGGAGCTTTTACCGGCTTTTGCGGCAGGATTGAAAAAGGGGGATGTAATCACTTCGGTGAATGCGAGTCCAGTTCATTTTTACCACGAGGTGAAAGAATTATTAACGAAAGAAGCTGGAAAGCAGATTCGCTTAGGAATTTTGCGTGGAGGCATAGCTGATACGCTGAGCATGCAGGTCGCTTCATCTGGTCAAATAGGATTTGTGCCTGAAATGCTGATTGAAGTAACTCACGAAGATTATTCTATTGCGCAAGCAGCGAGTATCGGAACGGGTCGTGCTTTTTCGGTGATCTCCGATAATATCAAAGGATTTAAGAAAATTGCCTCAGGTGATGTTTCTGCTTCTAAGGCATTGAGTGGACCGATCGGAATTGCCCAAATGTTCGGTGGTGTATGGGATTGGAGTCGTTTTTGGATGTTAACCGGATTGTTATCCATGGCTTTGGCCTTTATGAATATCTTGCCTATTCCTGCCTTAGACGGGGGACACGCCATCTTCTTGATTTATGAGATGATTACAGGGAAACCGGCCTCTGATAAAGTATTAGAGATGGCACAGCAAGCGGGAATGTTAATCTTGTTAGCCTTGATGGCCTATACGTTTGGAAACGATATTTTTAAAGCCTTCTTCTAATTGAAACTGCTTGTTCTGTTTTTCGGGCTTCTTTTTCCGGGATCAATGGAGGTTCATCCTTTCCATAATTCGGTGACTGAGATGACCTATAATGCCAGGGATCAGGTCTGGGAAATAAGTTTGCGACTTTTTCAAGATGATTTAGAGCAAACGATGAGTGCGGTTGTAGGTAAAAAATTTACAATGATTCCGGGGGATAATGCCTCAGAGCGCGCATTAGAAATTTACCTTAGAAAGCATTTCCGATTTCACGCTGGCAAGCAAATTTCGACACCCTATCGATGGGTAGGAACGGAGCTTCAGCAAGATGTGGTTTGGGTGTATGTAGAAATTCCCACCTCCTCGGATTTAGCCGGATCTTATCTAGAAAACTCTCTTTTTTTAGACGAATTTGATGACCAAACGAACATCGTTCAATGGTCTTTTTCAGGCCAAAAAAAATCCTATCTTTTCCGAAAAAGTCAGGGCATTCAACAATTATCAAGATAATCATACTGCCATCTTGTCTTTTGGCATAAAATTTGATTAATATCGTTCGCTCATGTAGGAGCAGAATTTAAATATGTGGTATGAATAACCCAAATGACCTTTTTAAGCATTTGCAACTTTCAGATATGTCTGATTTTGAAAATATAGAATTGATTCCCATCGGTTCTGAAGGCATGGACAATGATGACAAAATGGGCGTTTTGTCAGACCAATTGCCTATCCTTCCGATTCGGAATATTGTCTTGTTTCCAGGGATGGTAATTCCGATAACCGTATCCCGTCAAAAATCGGTTCGTCTGGTTAAGAAAGCGTATAAAGGCGATCGCACGATTGGTGTATTAGTGCAAGCAAATAATTCGAAAGAGGAGCCTACTCCGGACGATTTATATAAAATCGGTACCGTAGCTCACATTGTAAAGATGTTTGTTTTACCAGGCGGAAATACAACGATCATCGTACAGGGGCGCAAGCGTTTCGAAGTAAGTGAATACATTAAGACCGAGCCCAATCTTTTAGCGCGTGTTTCTTATATCGAAGACACCTTCCCTAAAAAGTTAAATAAAGAAAATAGAGCACTCGTTTCAACTTTGAAAGAGTGCGCATTGAAGATATTAAATCTAAATCCAGAGATTCCTCGCGAGGCTCAAATCGCCTTAGATAATATCGAAACCTCTGCCTTTTTAGTGCATTTTCTTTCGTCTAACATCAATGCGGAATTGAAGGAAAAGCAAGCCTTATTAGAGACTTTGGATGGGATCGAACAGGCCACTCATTTGCTCGAACACATGTTGAAAGAAATTCAGCATCTAGAGTTGAAGCGTGAAATTCAGAGCAAGGCTTCGAGCGATATCGATCAGCAACAACGCGACTATTATATTCGCCAGCAGATTAAAGTTTTGCAAGAAGAATTAGGCGTGGAAAGTCCAGAACAAGAATTGGATGGATTGCGTGCGAAAGGGGCTAAGAAGAAGTGGTCGAAAGAGGTAAATGATTTCTTCCAAAAAGAACTAACTAAACTTCAGCGCACGAATTCTATGTCAGGAGAATATCCGATGTTAATGAATTACGTAGAATTGATTGCGGATTTACCTTGGGGAGAATATACGAAGGACAATTTTGATCTTTTGAAGGCGAAGAAGGTGTTAGACGCGGATCATTTTGGCCTAGAAAAAGTAAAAGAAAGAATCATCGAATACCTAGCTGTATTGAAGATGAAGGGTGATATGAAGGCGCCTATCTTATGTCTTTATGGCCCTCCAGGGGTAGGAAAGACGTCATTAGGACGTTCGATTGCGAAGGCTTTGGGACGTAAATATGTCCGTATGGCCTTAGGAGGTCTGCGGGATGAGGCGGAAATCAGAGGTCATCGCAAAACCTATGTGGGAGCGATGCCAGGAAAGGTGATTCAAAGCATTAAAAAAGCAGGCTCATCTAATCCCGTGTTTATTTTAGATGAGATTGATAAAGTGGGATCAGATCACCGCGGAGATCCATCTTCTGCTTTGTTAGAGGTGTTAGACCCCGAACAAAACAGCGGCTTCATGGATAATTACCTGGAGTGTGATTACGATTTATCTCGCGTGATGTTTATCGCAACGGCGAATAATTTAGATACGGTTCATCCAGCTTTGCGCGATCGTATGGAGATTATCGAAGTGAGCGGATATACGATGGAGGAGAAGGTCCAAATCGCCAAAAAACATTTATTGCCTAAGCAAAAAAAGGAACACGGTCTCGAAAAGGCAGAATTCTCGATGAACGATGGAGCAATTCAGAAGGTGATCGAAGGATACACGCGCGAGTCTGGCGTCCGTAAATTAGAACAAGAGATCGGTCGGGTGGTGCGTAAAATCACCAAATCGATCGCGATGGATCAGGAGTATTCGCATAAAATTTCAGCTACCGACGTGGTGAAGCTGCTAGGTCAGGAGCATTTCGATAAAGATACGTATGAGAATAACGAATATGCGGGTGTAGTGACTGGTTTAGCCTGGACTCCGGTAGGAGGGGATATTTTGTTTATTGAAACATTATTGAGTCGAGGAAAGGGAGTTTTGACTCTTTCTGGTCAATTAGGGGATGTAATGAAAGAATCGGCTATGGCTGCATTAAGCTTTTTGAAGGCACATTCGGAGGAGTTTGGGATTGACTACCGCATTTTCGATCAATATAATTTACACATACACGTCCCAGCGGGAGCCGTGCCTAAAGATGGTCCATCTGCGGGTATCACCATGTTGACAGCTATTGCTTCTGCTTTAACGCAACGCAAAGTAAAGTCGAAATTAGCGATGACCGGGGAGATTACCTTGCGCGGCAAAGTATTGCCTGTGGGAGGAATCAAGGAAAAGATTTTAGCTGCAAAAAGAGCTGGCATAAAAGAGATCATCATGTGTTCGAAGAACCGCAAAGATGTGGAGGAAATTGAGGCAAATTACATCTCCGATTTGAGCTTCCATTATGTGGAGGATGCGAAGGAAGTGTTAGCCTTAGCCTTATTAAAAGAGCAGGTAAAGAATCCCGTCAAGTTTGTTTTTCAGGCAGAGCCAGTTGCTAGTTCATCGGCAGCCGTATAATGAATCTCCCCCATCTCTAAACAATATTGGATGATGCGCAAGGCTTCTTGCGAAGCTATAGGGCGGAGGCATTCTACTAGATCTTGAACAGGCAATGGCCCGTTCTTTAAATAAGTCAGAATCAATTTGCGTTCTGATTCAAGGCCTTCGGGGATATTTTTCCCGGAGGCTTCTTTTTTGCTTTGCAAACAGTTATCGCAAACGCCACATGGCTTTTTTAACGATTCCCCGAAATACGAGGTTATCAATAAGGTCCTACAGGCGTTCGGATGTTTCACATAGTGAATCATCGCATCGATCTTTTTCTTAGACCTTTCCTTCTTTTTCAAATACTCAGACCAGATGATCGGCAAGTTTTCAATATTCGCTCTAGGCGTCAAAAAAACCAGCTTAGGTAGACCATTTTGCTTATCATATTCGATTAACTCAAATTTTTCTAATAGGGTTAAATTACGTTCGACCTCTAGGGGAGGAATCTTAATTTGGTGGGCAAAATCGGCCTCCGATATGCTCACAAATTGAGTATATAGGTTTCCACCATAGATTCTAAGGAGCCCTTTCAAAAAGGATTCGAATTTTTCATTTCGAATTTGGAAATCGTATAATTCGGTGGAGCTGACGATAAAGCGGATTTTCGAAGGGTTTTGGAAAGCGTCGTTCAATAAAATCAAGCCCTCATTCTCCAGCATTTTTAAGGCAAAATAGGTCTGAGAACTGGGTAGATTAAAGCGCTTGCATAGATCTACCCAATCGAAATCATAGCTTTGCAATTCCCCGCTACCCTCGGCTACTTGCAAATAATTGGAAACGGCCTGGTAGGTCCGTTTGATTATTTCAGACGTAGGAAAGGATTTTTCCCATTGGGCTTCGAGATCTAAAATATCTTTTTCTTCATAGAGAATCGCCGCATAAGCTTTTTTCTCATCGCGACCCGCTCGACCGGCTTCTTGGTAATACGCTTCGATTGTGTCAGGTAGATCCATATGTACGACTAAACGCACATCGGGTTTATCGATTCCCATGCCAAAAGCATTCGTCGCTACCATGCAATCGATCTTCCCTTCTATCCAGTCTTTTTGACGTGTGCTTCTGACCTCGCCCGGAAGGCCGGCGTGGTAAAATGTGCTGGATAATCCAGCTTTAGACAACATATCAGCAATTTCTTGAGTCTTTCTTCGATTACGGACATAGACAATAGAGGAACCCGGAACGCGCTGAAGCATTGAGCATAATTTCTTTTCTTTATCCGCCTCGTAGAGAACGGAATAGGAGAGGTTCGGACGGCTAAAACTTTTTTGGAAGACAGCAGCTTGTTTAAATTGCAGCTTCTCCATGATATCTATTTTAACTTCCTCATTGGCGGAGGCAGTCAGCGCGATACAGGGGACGTTCGGAAATCTTTCGCGGAATGAGGCTATCTCCAGATAAGGCGGGCGAAAATCATATCCCCATTGAGAAATACAATGGGCTTCGTCGATGACTAAAAGGCTGATGTTCATTTGCTTTGCACGCTCGATGAACAGATCCGTTTTTAATCGTTCAGGCGAAACATAGAGGAATTTCGTGTTGCCATAAATGCAATTATCCAGCAAAATATCGATTTGGCGTTTGCGCAGACCGGAAAAAATAGCCGTAGCGGGAATGCCGCGGCGATTTAGCTGATCTACTTGATCTTGCATTAAGGCAATAAGCGGTGTAATGACAAGACAAATTCCAGGCAAGGCCAGTGCAGGCACTTGAAAACAGATGGATTTTCCACCACCGGTGGGCAATAAGGCAAGCGTGTCTTTTCCCTCTAAGACAGACTGGATAATTTCCTCTTGCAGGGGTCTAAAGGCCGTATGCCCCCAGTATTTTTGCAATATGTCCTGAATTTCCGCCATCGTCTAAACAAATCTACCAAAAAAGAACGAACTCCTCGAACAGATTTTTAGGAATTCCTGAGAAGAAATTCTTATTTTTAGACATAAAAGAAGGCAGATATGTTATCAGAGAAGGATTTAGGTCAATTATCGAAGCGCGGAATAAGCACCGCAGAAATTAACCAGCAACTTGATTTTTTTAAATCCGGTTTTCCTTGGATGAATTTGGAAAAATCTGCATCGATCGGGAATGGGATTTTTCAGTTTTCAGATGAGCAATTACAGGAATTTATCGCACGCTTCGATCAGCAAAAATTAACACTGTCCATTGTAAAGATGGTTCCTGCCTCTGGGGCGGCGACGCGCATGTTTAAATCCTTGTTCGAATTTTTGTCGACCGGTGTGGAAAATAAGGAGTGCACGAAGTTTTTTGACGAGCTGGATCATTTTGCTTTTTGGCCAGAATTAAAGTCTCTCCTAGGCGAGAAGGACGACTCAGCAGATATTCTTCAGAAATTACTAGGTAAAGAGGGGATGGATTATGGCCAAAAACCAAAAGGTCTCCTGGCCTTCCATTCCTATCCGGACGGAGCTCGAACTCCCTTGGAGGAGCATATAGTGGAGGCCGCAGCCTATGCTTCGAATGGCCAAAAAGCCCGTTTGCATTTTACCGTTTCCCCCGAACACCGGAGTGGTTTCGAGCAATTAGTTGCCCGCATTTCGCCTATTTGGTCAAATAAAACAGGAATAAGCTTCGAGATTACCTTTTCAGAACAAAAGCCCGCGACAGATACGATTGCAGTCAATCCTGATAATTCCGTATTTCGCGAGGCGGATGGTTCACTTCTTTTCAGACCTGCGGGCCACGGCGCCTTGTTAGAGAACTTAAATGACCTGAAGGCGGATGTGATCTTTATTAAAAATATTGATAATGTCGTCCCTGATGCATTAAAACAACCCACTATTGAATACAAGAAAGCATTGGGTGGATTGTTGTTGTGGATTATAGAAGGAATAGAACATCTAGACAAGCAATTGCAAGAAAATCCAACCGAGGAGACCATCAACGAGGCGTTAACAGAAATGGCTACTTATTTGGGTTTTATGCCTTCGGCGGATTTTGCTGCCTTGCCGCAATCCGAAAAAATCATAAACATACGTGCCATTTTAGCACGTCCTACGCGTGTTTGTGGGGTGGTTAAAAATACGGGGGAGCCAGGCGGCGGGCCTTTTTGGTGCCAGGATGAAAAGGGGAATTTTACCTTACAGCTGGTGGAATCAGCGCAGATTAATAGGAAGGAGGAGGGCCAAAAAGCCAAATTCCACCAAGCCTCCCACTTTAATCCAGTCGATCTAGTTTGTGCCACGCGTGGTTTGAACTTATTGAATTATCGGGATATGAACACCGGGTTTATTACAGACAAGACGAAGGATGGAAAAGAATTAAAGGCGATGGAGCTGCCCGGACTTTGGAACGGAGCCATGTCTAACTGGAATACGCTTTTCGTGGAAGTCCCATTAGAAACATTTAATCCAGTGAAAACAGTGACCGATTTAGTGCGGCCTGCGCACCAAAACGGATAGGATTTTTTTTGTTTGTAAAAAACTCCTTATTTTTGTCGCCCCTGAGAAAGAGATTTTAAAGGAAGTATATAAATGCTTGATTACAAAAACCTTGCCCGGTATCCAGGCAAGGTTTTTTATTTACCTTTATACTAGGTAAAAAAGCAAGAATCAAGCCTTTTATCAGGTAGTAATCAAATTTATATGGCCTTAGAACAAACATGGCGGTGGTTTGGTCCAAACGACCCCGTTAAATTATCCGATGTTCGCCAAGCTGGCGCAACGGGAATTGTTAATGCATTGCATCAAATTCCGAATGGACAAGTTTGGCAATTAAGTGATATTCTGGAACGAAAAGCAATTATTGAAGCAGCAGGTTTAACCTGGTCGGTGATCGAGAGTATTCCCGTTCATGAGGATATCAAGACTCGTTCTGGTAATTACAAGAACTATATTGAGAACTACAAGACGTCTATTCGAAATGTAGGAGCAGCTGGCTTAGACCTAGTTTGCTATAATTTTATGCCCATTTTAGACTGGACTCGGACCGACTTAGATTTTCGTTTCCCAGATGGAAGTACGGGCTTGCGTTTTGATGCAGCTGAATTTTGTGCCTTCGAATTGTTTCTATTGAAACGCCCAGGAGCTGAACAGCATTATACAGAGGAGCAAATCACTAGAGCTAAAAAATGGTTCGACGCATCGACTCAAGCACAGCAAGAAAAGTTAATTCGCAATATCATCGCCGGCCTACCCGGTTCAGAAGAAAGCTTTACGTTGAAATCTTTTCAAGAGGCTTTGGATACCTATGCGGAAGTGGGGGAGAAGGAATTGCGGGCTAATTTATATGATTTCATTCGCGAGATAACGCCTGCCGCAGAGGAAGCTGGAGTCAACTTGTCGATTCATCCAGATGATCCACCGTATCCTATTTTGGGATTACCTCGCGTAGTCAGTACAGAAAGTGATGCCCTACAATTATTGAATGCCTACGAAAGTAACGCGAATGGCCTTTGCTTCTGCACAGGAAGTTATGGGGTTCGAGCGGATAATGATTTAGTGGGCATGGTGGAGCGATTAGGCCACCGCTTTAATTTCATCCACTTGCGTGCAACGCGCAGCGATCAATACGGAAATTTCCATGAAGCCGATCATTTAGATGGCGATGTGGATATGTTTAGCGTAATGAAAGGATTAGTGAATGAGCAAAATAAGCGAATCGCATCAGGGCGTCAAGATTTCCGTTTACCCTTCCGTCCAGATCATGGACATCGGATGTTAGATGATTTGCAAGAAGGCAAAAAAACGAATCCAGGATATACGGCTATCGGCCGTTTGCGTGGATTAGCCGAGCTCAGAGGCTTAGAAATGGGGATTCGGGGGTTTTTAAAATAATTTTCATTCCCCCTTTTTATTTCTACTTCTTATTGTTAACTTTGCACCCCCATTGGTGTGGGAGAACTCTGTCTAATTGAGTTTTCTGCGCTTTACGGGGATTAAAAGAATTTTAAAATTTAAACGGTAATTATTCCAAAATGCCAACTATTCAGCAATTAGTGCGCAAGGGACGTGAGCAAATGACTTGGAAATCTAAGTCACCAGCTTTGGATTCTTGTCCACAAAGAAGAGGAGTTTGTACTCGTGTGTACACGACTACTCCTAAAAAACCAAACTCAGCGATGCGTAAAGTAGCGCGTGTACGTTTGACAAATCAAAAAGAAGTGAATGCCTACATTCCAGGTGAAGGTCACAACTTACAAGAGCACTCGATCGTTTTGATCCGTGGTGGTCGTGTAAAAGACTTACCAGGTGTACGTTATCACATCATTCGTGGAGCTTTAGATACAGCCGGAGTTTCTGGTCGTTTACAGTCTCGCTCGAAGTACGGTGCTAAGCGTCCTAAACCAGGTCAAGCAGCAGCAGCGAAAAAGTAATTATTATTAACAGAAAGATCCAGTATGCTCGTTAAAGCAGAAGTTTGGGTCGAATTTAAAAAACTAACAACATGAGAAAGGCGAAACCAAAAAAACGCTACGTATTACCTGATCCTAAATTTAAGGATGTATTAGTAACTAAGTTTGTAAACAACTTAATGTACGATGGAAAGAAATCTACGGCATTTACCATCTTTTATGATGCGTTAGATAAAGTAGAGGAGCGTACAAAAGAAAACGGTTTAGAAACTTGGAAAAAAGCATTAAATAATGTGATGCCATCCGTGGAGGTTAAGAGCCGTCGCGTAGGTGGAGCAAACTTCCAAGTACCAACAGAAGTACGAGCTGAACGTAAAGTTTCATTGGGAATGAAGTGGTTAATCGGTTACTCGCGTAAGCGTGGTGACAAAACAATGATGGATCGCTTAGCGAATGAAATCATTGCAGCATCGAAAGGTGAGGGAGCAGCAGTGAAGAAGAAAGATGATACACACAGAATGGCAGAAGCGAACAAAGCGTTCTCTCACTTCCGTTTCTAATTTTTTAGAGAATAGCATAAAAAGACTGCCTAGCAATGGGCGGTCTTTTTTTTGCCCTAATTAGTACTTAATCGAGCGGACTAATGGAGTATTCCTGAAATTTGTTTAGCTTTGATCAACAATCAACAAAATTATGATTTCTAAGAAAGCAAAATATGCTTTAAAGGCGCTAAAAGTATTAGCTCAGTCCTACGAGAAGGGACCCTTATTGATTTCGCACATTGCTGAATCTGAGAGAATACCTAAGAAATTTTTAGAGGCGATCTTATTAGAGCTTCGAAATCATGGAATTTTACAGTCCCAAAAAGGGAAAGGCGGCGGTTATTACCTACGCATCCCTCCTGCAGAAGTAACTTTTGCCAAAATCATTCGCATTGTAGACGGCCCTATCGCACCAGCCTTATGTGTATCCTTGCACTTCTACGGAAAATGCGATGACTGTGCTGATGAAGAAACTTGTCAGCTAAGAACAGTACTAACAAAATGGCGAGATGCCAATTTATCTGTTTTAGAAAATACGACTTTAGAGGAGCTTATGTAAGCTCCTTTTTTTATTCGTATAAGTGATCCAAGTTTTTCATCTTGAATTCATCGTTATCTAATTCTAAAAACTCTTCCCAAAATGGATTTTCTGGAACGGACGCCTTGCAAATAATAGGCGTTTGTTTAATCGGGTGGATGAAATACAAACGGCGCGCGTGCAAATTAATGCTCGCGTCGATGTTCGGTTTATCATAACCATATTTAATATCTCCGCGAATCGGGCAATTTAAGGAAGCTAATTGTACGCGAATTTGGTGTGGTCTACCAGTGATCGGTTCAACCTCCACTAAATAATGTAAGTTGATTTTGCCCAAAATCTTATAATTCAATTCCGCCTTCTGCGCCTTATCCTCTGGGTAATCATACGCCGTCGTCGTATTTTTCGCCTCGTTCTTTAAAAGCCAATGCGTTAGCTTACCCTTCTCCGGATAGGGCTTCTTGCGAGTGACCGCCCAATACGTTTTCTGAATATCCCGCTTCCGGAACATCTCCATCATTCGCTCCAGCGCTTTGGACGTACGAGCAAAAATTACCAAACCACTAACCGGGCGATCTAAGCGATGAACGGGATGCAAGAACACGGCACCTGGTTTTTGGTATTTTTCCTTGATATACTCTTTTAAAACATCTGTCAGCGTAACATCGCCAGTGCTATCACCCTGTACGAGAATTCCTGCGCGTTTATTCACGATCAGGAGGTGATTGTCTTCGTATACGATGTGATAGTCTTTCATGTTCTTTTAATTATATAGGCCAAAATCTCTCCGCCTATTTCTCGCACAAAGGTAGGATTATTTCGCGATATGCTTATTGTGTTCAATTATTTTAAAAATTCCCCTCTTGATTTTCAGTCGATTACGAAAAATAGTATAAAAAGATTAGGTCATGATTTGTTAATAAAGAATTAATCCTACATCTTTGCACTCCCAATCGCTAGGAACAGAAGGTTTCTAGGGCAAGACTGAGAGTAAATCGAGTGATTAGATTCACACCAGAGCGGGTTGCTTTGGACGGTTTATAT
>CAIVPV010000066.1 GCA_903907915.1 uncultured Cytophagaceae bacterium | reverse complement strand
GCTTTTCTTCAAGCTTAATTATTTCTCCCGATTTTGTGTCCACAGTCACCACACCATAATCTCCTGGGTTTGTGACGGGGAATGCAAATATTCTGGCGCCAGAGTGGGAGGTTGAGAACTCAAGAGTTTTTCCTAAACCTTGTCCTAGGAAGATATTGTCTCCCAAAATGAGTGCAATATTTCTTGATCCGATAAATTTCTTACCAAGGATATAGCCTTCGGGAATTCCATTCGCTTTATCCTGTGCGAGATAAGTAATTGATATCCCTAGAGCAGAACCGTCGCCTAATAGTTTCCTATACAAATCTACGTCCTGGGTGCGCGTAACCAGAGCAATATCTCGAATTCCCGCCATCATAAGAGTAGATAATGGGTAGTAAATCATTGGTTTGTCGTAAACAGGAAGCAAATGTTTGTTAGAAGTAATGGTCAAGGGAAATAATCTAGTTCCATTCCCACCCGCGAGTAAAATCCCACATACATCTGTCATCATCTACCAAGTCTCTCTGCATTTCTTAGGTACCAATTTACGGTACTTTCTAAACCCGCTGCGAGTGACACTGTGGGTTGCCATCCTAATTCTGCGCGGATTTTGCTGCTATCAATTGCGTATCTGAAATCGTGGCCTTTGCGGTCCTCTACAAAGTTAATTAATGATGGATCTTTGTCTAGAAATTGTACTAACAATCGAGCAATTTCTAAATTTGTTCGAAATATTCCGCTTGAAACATTGTAGATTCCGCCCACATTTCCATCATGCATCACTCTAATTATTGCATCCACGCAGTCCGCAACGTACAACCATTCACGGATATTCGAACCATCGCCGTAAACAGGCACCTGCTCATTTTTCATCAATAGCGAAATAAATCGAGGAATTAATTTTTCAGGATATTGACGGGGCCCGTAATTGTTTGAGCATCGCACAACGAGTATCGGCAGATTAAAAGTGTGAAGATATGACTGAACAAAATGTTCTGCCGAAGCCTTGGATGCTGCGTAAGGGGACGAGGGGTTCAGTATGGTCTCTTCAGTCGAAAACCCCTCCTTAACTGAACCATAAACCTCGTCTGTTGAAATATGTAGAAAACGTTTCACTTCAAATTTTCTCGCGCATTCAAGCAAATTTAGTGTTCCAATTACGTTCGTTTCTGCAAAAATAGTAGGGTTCTTTATCGAATTATCTACATGGCTTTCCGCTGCAAAGTTAACAATAGCATCGAATTCTGTTTCCTTAAATAACTCTTCAAGTTTCGTAATGTTGCGGATGTCGATATTATGAAAACTAGTGGATTCAGCACGAGGTTCCAAATTTCTTAAATCACCAGCGTATGTCAGAGAATCTAAAACAATGCTCGTGACCTCAGGTTCGCTGGATATCTGCTGCAAGAATTCAGATCCAATGAATCCTGCGCCACCAGTTACTAAAATCCGCACTGTTATTCCAATTCTCTAATTTTCACTTTGCCAAAACTCGCCTGATATGAACTTCTTCATAAAAACAATCATAGCCATGAAATCAATTTCTCAGCGATTACCTTCAGAGGCTGTATTCTGTATCGGTACGCTTCTTCCATGAAATGTTGCAAGGCTCTCAATTCTTCCAAAATCTTGAAACCTATCTCTTGCTAGTTCCAGATGATTGTGATTCATTACCAATAGAATGCTATCGTCAAGATGCGGAAGTTTCTTGTAGTCATTAGACAATACCTCCACCCCGCTACATTCAAGAAATTTACCAGTTAAACTAGATAAGTCATCAATGGCACCCTTAAGGGGATTTCCTGACTGAGCAGCGGTAAATGCAAAATTAATCCCTTTCCCAGCAGCTCCAAAAATATATATGTAGGCCTCGCGGGACAGCAGGTCAATATGTTTTTCTCTGATATTTTCTAGGTCGTCAATCATTTGTATTTTCGACTTGTCGATTGAGATTTTCTCTTCTCTCTTGTTGCTCACTAGGATTTGTTGCCATTCACCCCCCCCGAAAACTGTGCAGTTCTCCACTTCGTACCTTGATGAAAAATCATCCAGGGTGAACAAATTTACATGATCGTGCATTAGCGAGTTCCATGAGGATGTTTTGTGGAAATACTCTAACCGTTGATGTTGAAGTAAAATACGGGCATTTGGCCATCGTTCAAATATATTACTCAGATAAATCCAAGGTTCTACAATATGTGGGAGAACGCACCGCATTACAAAAACCACCATTGCCGAATCCGATATCGGCAACATTCCAGTTCTTGGGTTAAAAATTTCTGAATGCAAATATTTATTTTCGTTTCTGCAGACTGGATCGAACCCAACGGCTTTTTCTCCTCGCTCACGTAAGAATTCGACAAATTCACCTTGGCCACAGCCAATATCGACAATGAGATTTCCTCCTAGCATCGGGCGAAGTTTCTCGAATTCTTTCGTAGAGCTTGATAAATGAAATTGATTTACAGTGGTGTAGTTGCTGTCATAATTAATCAATAGGGGGTTGTACTCAACATTACGGAGATAGCCTGATTTTGGTTCAATTTCCACCTTAATGCTACCAAGTCGTTGGGTTTCAGCCTCTGCGATGGAATCAAAGTATCTTGAAGAGTTTGCGGGTGCTATCCATGATTTCAATTTTGATACCCAGGAAATTCTACAGAAAGCAACTTTTGATTGTTATGGGGCACAATTCGCATTTTGAGGCTCAACATCTCTACTAGTAATTTTCTAGGCAGCCAACTTAGGATATCCCATACTCCACCGGTTGAATTGGAATGGAAGATTTGAGTTTCCCACCTCTTTTCTAGCCTGGCATAGATATGATAAGAAAAGCATGTAATTGCCATATGAATGTAACGCTTCCTGTACAGTTGCGTTGAAGACGCATGAGTCTATCTACGCTACTTTCAATGTTTGGATGAGATTTCAATGAAAGCACTTGTACTCGTCATCGCTGGAGGTGGGGATATTCATGAAATTAATGAAGTATCCCAACGTAAAACTTGGGCAGGGAAGTCTTCAATAAATATAGAAGTTTTTTGGCTCAAAGCTTCGGGTTCATCTGATTATAAGTTTGAAGATCGGACCCTATATGTTCCTTGTCCAGATACGGTTGATTCAGTACTAGAGAAAGTT
>CAIVPV010000065.1 GCA_903907915.1 uncultured Cytophagaceae bacterium | reverse complement strand
TGGATTTCAGAGCAAAGCTATTTCTTTAGAATGATTGAACAGGTAGCTTTCGATACGATCTGCCAGGAACATCTCGAGTACTACTCAATTAACGACATAGTAAACATCTGCGAAAATGCCGGCATGGAACTTTTCCACGTGGAGTTTAACGATATAAATGGTGGAAGTTTCCGTTTCTATGCTCAACATCAAGGAGGACCCCGTCTACGCACTAGGAGTCTAGAAAAAGCAATAGAAATCGAGAGCGGACGAAATAAGCGTCAAGAACTGGAACAAATGTTCCGCCATGTTGAAATTCTCAAAATTGAGATTCTAAAATTCTTAAATGATTGCAAAGCTCGTGGACTGGAGGTCCATGGTTACGGCGCTTCAACAAAAGGCAACACCTTACTTCAGCACTTCGGCATAACAGAAGAACTGATTCCATTTATAGCAGAAAGGAATGAATCCAAATTTGGAAAATTTACCCCTGGGACGGTTATACCAATAATCTCTGAAGAGGAGTCGAGATTAAGAAAACCTTACGCATACATTGTTCTACCTTGGCATTTCAAGGCTGCTATCCTGAAGCGCGAAGAAGATTTCCGAAACAGAACTGAGACAAAGTTTTGCTTCCCATTGCCAAAATTTGAAATTGTTTGATCTATGTCAGACTCTCCCTATGGAAAACTTATAGTCGGTTCTGAAGGTCAAGATGGACGAGTTTTACAAAGGATTCTCTCTGATGAGGGAAAAAACGTTTTTAGGCAGACTCGAAATCAGCTGATATCTCCAACTGGAACCGACTTGGGAAAGCCAACGCAAGACTTACTTCGGTCGATATTCAAAGATTTTCAAATTGAAGAAATGTATTTCCTGGCGGCGACACATTCTCCAGCGAAATTAGAGATTGACAGTGCGTCAAAAAAACAACTGGAAAAAAACTTTGATTTGCTACAAAACTCCCTAGTAGAAGTGTTAGAGGTCGTAAGAGAGGTATCTCCGACCACTAGAAGTTTCTTTGCATCTTCCGCACTCGTGTTCGGCGAACCAAACTCTGTCCCTCAAACTGAAAATACAGAGAGTTCACCTATTGAAATTTATGGGCTTTTCAAGAAGATTGCCCAAGACATCATCACTTATTACAGAGAATCGCATGGGTTATTCTCCATTTCTGGAATTCTTTACCCTCACGAGAGTGAATATAGGAAAGAGCAGTTCTTGTTTAGAAAAATCATCGATGGGGCAAAAATTGCTTCGGTAGATTCTCAGTTTAAAATGGAAATTGTAGACTTAGATTTTACGAGGGAATGGAATTGTGCTTATCAAGTAATGAAAAGCGCGACCAATATCCTCAGGCTCGACGAACCCCAAGATTTCCTGATTGGCTCTGGTAAACATGAGAGCGTAGAAAAGATTTGTAAGTATTCATTTGAAGCCTACGGTCTTGACTTTGAGGATTTTGTCACCCCATCCTCGGCGCAATTGATACCAAGAAGTACAAATCTTCTGGCAAACCCAGATAAACTCTTTAAAGCGACTGGGAATCATCCTGACGGAGATGCCAAGGGGCTTGTTGAAAGAACTATTTCCCGAATGCAAGGTGCTAGAACCATATGAAAACTTTAGTTTTTATTCCAACCCTAAATGAATATGGAACCATCGAAGGTCTCATCAGGACTATTCGACAATTGCATGAGAACGTAGATATCTTAGTAATTGATGATAATTCTGACGACGGCACTTTAGAAGTACTAAGCAAATTTGAGTCGCAAGGACTGTTACTAAAGGTAATAAACCGTGGCTCAAAGCAAGGTATCGGAAGCGCACATATTCAGGCCTTAAATTTCGCCCAAGTTAACCGTTATGAAATTTTGATAACAATGGATGCGGATGGAGCGCACGATCCTAGATTTATCGCCAATTTCTTGAGCCGAATCACTTTTTATGATCTTGTAATAGGAAGTCGCTATTTACGTGCAGACAGTTTGAGCGAATGGAAATCTTTCCGGAAATTACTAACTCGCTCTGTGCATCTTGTTACAAGAGTATTCCTCGGACTCAAATACGACAGTTCCTCCGGTTTCCGATGCTATAAAATCTCAAAAATGCCCCAGGCCATCTTCACGGAGCTTCGATCTACGGGCTATGACTTCTTTTTTGAATCGCTGTACGAATTGAACTCACATAAAGTGAAGATTGGAGAGGTATCGATTTTCTTACCCGCCAGGACTTATGGTCATTCAAAGATGACACTAAATCTGGCACTTACTGCACTCAAGACATTAATGTATGTTTCTGCTCGACGATTGAGAAGGCTGGGTATGTAACTTGAAAAGCAATAGTGAGAAATCGTGGGATGAGTATTGGAGTTCGAGCCAAGAGAAGTCCAGGCTTTCTCGAATATATGACGTAATTGCGTCTGTTTACCGAAATAGATTGATTGGTCCGCGTTTAAATTTTGAATTAAGCCGATCTTTTCCGAAAGGTGGAAGGCTAATCCATGCTGGAAGTGGAGCCGGGGAAGTAGATGCGTGTTTATCTGAGAAATTCCAGATTACGGCAGTGGACATTTCAAGAAATGCTGTCATTAAGTACTCTGAGTTGCATCCAGAGCATAAAGCCGTGCAACTTGATATTTTCAATCTTGAAGAATTAAACGAGTCCTATGATGGACTCTATAACTTAGGAGTTATGGAACATTTCTCACCAGAAGAGTGCCGGCGCATACTGAATTCAGCACATTCGGTATTGAAACCTGGTGGAAAAGTAATTCTCTTTTGGCCGCCACATTACGGTCTCTCAGTTCTCTTTCTGCACATTGTGCATACAATCCTGAGGGCTCTCCAAGGAAGAAATTTTCAATCCCTTCACCCAGAAGAACCTAATAAAGCAAGTACCCGTCGTGCAGCCCGCAAACTATTAGAGCAATCCGGATTCCGTTTAGATAGATTTTCA
>CAIVPV010000064.1 GCA_903907915.1 uncultured Cytophagaceae bacterium | reverse complement strand
TCCACATCGCAAAATACAATCCTTTGCTCGCCACTAAATCGTCGTGCGAGCCTTGTTCTACAATCTTTCCTTTCTCTAATACATAGATCCGAGTCGCATGCATCACCGTCGATAATCGGTGAGCAATCAAGATGGTAAGGTGCTCCGTATCAACGGATAAAGAACGAATAGTTTCGGATATTTCCTCTTCGGTTAAGGAGTCCAAAGCCGAGGTCGCCTCATCGAAAACCAATAAGTTCGGGTCCCTTAATAAAGCGCGCGCGATACTCAAGCGCTGCTTCTCTCCACCAGAAACCTTCACACCGCCCTCACCGATTAAGGAATCTAGACCTTTATCGGCTCTGGCTAAAAGCGATTGGCAAGCGGCTTTTTCTAATACGGCTAAACATTGTGCGTCAGTCGCTTTCGGGTTTACGAACAATAAGTTCTCGCGAATCGAACCAGAGAATAATTGCGTGTCTTGTGTTACGAAACCAATTTTCTTACGCAATTCATCGAAATCGATCGCATCACTTGGTTCCCCGTTATAATAGACCTGCCCTTTTTTAGGTCTATAAAGACCTACCAGTAATTTTACTAAGGTAGACTTACCTGCGCCAGATGGTCCTACGAAAGCAATCGTCTCGCCGCCTTTCACAGAGAAGGTAATTCCATCCAAAGCCTCTGTCGTAGCCGACTGATGTTTAAAGGAAACGTGATCGAATTTCAATTCATGAATAGCTGAGATCGACTTAGGATTTTTTGGCTTCTTCTCCACCGGAATACTCATCACCTGTTCAAAGTTTTGCAAGGAAACCTCCGCCTCCCGGTAGGTATTCACCACATTACCAATTTCCTGTAATGGGTTGAAAAGGAAGAATGAATAAATGTTGAGGGAATAGAATTGACCGATCGTAATCTTTCCTTCGTAAATCAGGTAGATCAACACGACCACCATCAGCATACGCAATAAGTTCACGCAGGTTCCTTGAACGAAGGCCATCGAACGCACATAACGTACTTTCTTCAATTCTAATTTTAGAATCTTGTCCGTCGTCGCATTTAAGTGAGCGATTTCTTGCTCCGCCAAACCGAGTGATTTCACTAACTCGATATTGCGCAAAGATTCCGTAGTGGATCCCGCTAGACCGGTCGATTCTTTAACGATTTCGATCTGAATGACTTTGATCTTCTTACTTAGAACAGACGAAACGTAGGCGATTAATGGACCCGTGACTAAGAAAAGAGGCATGACCATCCAATGCACTGAAAAGGCATAGACCGAGATGAAGATTAAGGCAATGACCGATTGGAATAAAATGTTGATTCCTAAGGTGATCAGTTTTTCGACGTCGGTGCGGACTTTTTGGAGTTTGCCCAGGGTTTCGCCTGATCTTTGGTCCTCAAAAGTCTCGTAAGGCAACTCTAAAGAGTGACGAATCCCGTCTGAATAGAGGTTTGCACCTACTTTTTGGGTGACCGTATTAATAAAATAATCCTGAAAGTTTTTCGCCACCCGGCTCACGAAAGCCACGCCCACGGACGCTAAGGCTAAAGGCCAAATCGCCGAAACGAACTGATCCATCGTGTGGGTATCCGAGCGGTACACCGCCGCCACATCATCAATGATCTTCCTAAAAATATAGGGATCCATCAAGGAGAAGATCTGATTCGTTGCTGCTAGAGCCAAAGCCCCAGCACGCGCCAGCGGTAAACCTGTAAATAATTCAGTAATAATTTCATGTACTTATTTTAAAATCGGGTCAGGGCCATTTCTGCGATGGTTTTTCCAATCGCTAAAGAAGAGGTTGCCGCTGGACTAGGCGCATTCAATAC
>CAIVPV010000063.1 GCA_903907915.1 uncultured Cytophagaceae bacterium | reverse complement strand
ATAGGGATTTCCTTTTATTCTTTTGGCCAAAAAACAGGCATTAATTACCAAGCAGTAATTCTAGACCCCAATCCTATTTCGATGCCGGGTAATAACTTTAGTGGTCAGGCACTAGCCCAAGCAGCTATTCAATTAAAATTTAGCCTTTTAACAGGATCTCGCCTCGATTACCAAGAGACCCAAACAACCCAAACGGATGCGTATGGGTTAATCAATGTCATTATCGGAAAAGGACAAAAAATTAGTCCCCAATCATTTGATGAAATTTCCTGGAATGATACCCTAAAAATACTTCAGGTAGAGGTTAAATTCGCTTCGGCCAGTAGTTTTATTGAAATTAGTCGCTCGACACTCCAATATAGCCCTTATGCCCTCTATGCAAAGTCTGTTGATTACCGAAATGTAAAGGGGACGCCTACTAAATTATCCTATTTCCAGAACGATGCTGGTCTTTTGAATCAAACGGATTTAGCCACGCTTCGATTAGAAATCAAAAATCAAATTGACCAAATTATACTAAATGATGTTCCTTTGGCATCCGCTATTTTACCTGGTAAAATAAAACTTTCAGGGGACTTGGCTGGTGATGCTATAGCACCGCTAATTAAAGCAAACGCCATAACGCCTGAAAAGATCTTAAATGGGGCAATTCAAAGTTCAAAATTAAAAGATTCAAGTGTGGTAGATCAAAAAATTGCTTTTGGCATTAATCCGGCAAAAGTGGGACTAGGGCAGGTAAACAATACCTCTGATTTAACGAAACCAATCAGTGCAGCCACTCAAACGGCTTTGGACCTAAAAGGAACCGTTAAAAAAGTCAATGGTATTTCGCCTGACGCTAATGGAGAGGTCACGATTGCGCTAGGTAAAAATTACACAGGAGTGTATAATGCGGGAGTTTTTATAACTAAAGCGACTCCTGTGGATGGGGATATTTTCATTGTATCTGCTGATCCAGATGGTGCTAATAATGGTCGAACATTTATCTATGTTGATACGGTTTGGAATGAAATAACAAACAATATCGGTACAACAGATGCGAGGTATGTACAATTAGCAGGTAATACGATGCAAGGCAATTTAATTTTCCCTTCTGGTAAAAAAGTAATGCTCACTGACTTACCTACCTCCTCTACTGATGCGGCGAATAAAGACTATGTGGATGCGGCAAAGACATTAGATGCAACTTCATTAATAAATGGTAAAATTAGACTTTCAGGTGACTTAACAGGAACCGCAGCAAGTCCTGAAATTGCAGTAGGAGTTATCACAAATGCCAAAGTGGCCCCTGGAATCAGCGCTTCTAAGGTGGGATTAGCTAATGTAGATAATACGTCTGATGCCGCGAAACCCATCAGCGCTGCTACACAAACTGCCCTAGATTTAAAGGCTAGCATTGCTTCAGTGAATCTGAAAGCGAACACAAGTGATCTTGCGTTGAAAGCGGACCTGACGGATTTAAATTTAAAAGCACCCATCGCATCCCCTACTTTTACAGGTACTGTTTCGGGTATTAGCGCTGCAATGGTAGGACTAGGCTTCGTAAATAACACCGCTGATCTTTCTAAGCCAATCAGCGCTGTTACACAAACAGCTCTGGATTTAAAAGCATCTATTGCATCTCTTGATCTAAAAGCAAATTCCACCGATCTCGCCTTTAAAGCTGATATAACGGATTTGAATTTAAAAGCAGCGATTGCATCCCCAACCTTCACAGGTATTGTCTCAGGTATCAATGGCACAATGGTGGGTCTTGCGAATGTTAATAATACAAGTGACGCGAATAAACCTGTTAGTTCGGCGACTCTAACAGCTTTGGACTTAAAAGCAAATGCCTCCGATGTAAGTACTAGTTTAGCATTAAAGGCTCCTATTTTATCGCCCACCTTCACAGGAACCGTAAGCGGAATAACTGCAACAATGGTGGGCTTAGGCAATGTGAACAATACAACAGATGCAAATAAGCCGATCAGTACGGCCACCCAAACTGCCTTAAACTTGAAAGGCACCGTTAAAAAAGTGAACGGCGTATCGCCAAATGCTGCCGGAGAGATTGCTATTTCACTAGGACGAAATTACACCGGGTTATATAATGCTGGAACATTTACTACCAGTAGTACACCGGTAGAAGGGGATATTTTTATCGTGTCCGGCGACCCCACTGGCTCCAATAATGGACGTACCTTTATTTTTGTAAGTACTAGTTGGAATGAGATTACAAATAATATAGGTACCACAGATGCTCGATATGTGCAATTAGCGGGCAGTACTCTCCAAGGAAATTTAATTTTTCCAACGGGAAAGAATATCACGTTAACTGATCAACCTAGTTTATCCACAGATGCGGCTAACAAGGCTTATGTTGATGACTCAAAAACGCTAGATGCCACCACTCTTTTGAATGGAAAAATTAGATTAGCAGGCGATTTAACTGGAACGGCGGCGAGTCCTGAAATTGCTAGCGCTGCCATTACCGATGCTAAAGTTGCCTCCGGAATCAGTCCAACTAAAGTAGGCTTAGGGAATGTCAACAACACGAGCGATTTATTAAAGCCCATCAGTTCCGCTACTCAAACTGCCTTGGATTTGAAAGCAAGTAATACTTCCTTAGCGTTAAAGGCACCGATCGACTCCCCTACTTTCACAGGCACGGTTTCGGGAATCTCGAAAACTATGGTGAGTCTTGGCAATGTTGATAATACAACGGATTTATTAAAGCCAATAAGTACAGCAACACAGACTGCCTTAAATTTAAAAGTTAGTTTTACTGGCATTGAGACAATGACTAATAAAACCTTAACCTCTCCTACTTTTACGGCGCCAGTCCTAGGAACTCCTGCCTCTGGATTAGCCACCAATTTGACAGGATTACCCTTATCAACTGGGGTTACAGGAACCTTAGCCGTGGCTAATGGAGGCACAGGGGTTTCGACCTTAACAGGAATACTGAAAGGCAATGGATTATTAGCCATGACGCCTGCCGTAATCGGGACAGACTATAGTTTAGTTAGGGACGTATCAGATGAGTATGCCGCAACTGTAGGTCAAACAGTATTTAACTTAACTCAGACTAAATCGAGCAATTCCCTTCTAAAACTATATATAAACGGAGTTAAAATATCAAAGACTGCTTTTAGCCTTTCGGGAACAACATTCACTTATATTCCTGCAAATAATGATGCCTATGCATTGATTGCTGGAGATCGCGTTCAAATTGATTACTTCTACTAAAACGATGAGGATTTTATTGTTTTTTCTTGTTATTCCGTTTTTGAGTTTTTCTCAATTGACTAAATCTGGTTTCAGGAATACAAATCCTGCTCTTTATATAGATTTTAGCGGAAAAATGGGTAGTGGTAAGGGCCTTGAGCGCTTTGGCAAAAAAACATATACTTTTATTTGTGGAAATTCGCTTACCATAGTACATGTGACCAATAACGGGGTGGCTGCTGAAAACAAAACCGTTACCTATGGCACCGTTAAATCATCACTAAGTGGGTCCGAAAAATGCTGGATCACCCAAAACCTAGGTTCTTCCAATCAAGCCACTTCAGAGACTGATGCCACGGAAGCTTCAGCCGGATGGTATTGGCAATTTAATAAGAAAAGAGGCTATAAAAACAACGGAACGTCTACTTCTCCCACTTTTCCTTCAACAAACTCTAATACAGAAACCGTAAATTGGGGTGCAACAACAGACCCTTGTACTATTGAATTAGGGTCCGGATGGAGAATACCAACACTTACTGAATGGACAAACGTGAATAGCACGAACTTGAGAGCACAGGCCTATGCGGGAGCACTAAAAATGCATGCTGCCGGATTTTTAT
>CAIVPV010000062.1 GCA_903907915.1 uncultured Cytophagaceae bacterium | reverse complement strand
GTTGAAGAAGGCCCAAGTGTTTTCGCTGATCGAAATGTGGTGGTCTTTAGTGCCTTTGGAAAAATACCCCATTGCTTTAGTTAAAGCCTTGAAGGAACATCCCTTACTGAATTCCGTCAAGGTACCTGCCTGGAAAGAGACAGATTTATATCTCTCACAAGTTCCGAGCGGGGGTAACATTTTTATTCCATCTTCTTCTAGTTTCGAAGATTGCCTGAAAGCATTGATTCGCCTGTTAACGGATATACTTTACAAAACAGATAAAGACGATTGGGATGCGGAATCGCAGGCGATTTTACAGGCTTTGGCCGTGTTAGATAAGCTGGAAGAGATCGCTCAAGCGAATTCCTTTATTTCCGTAAAAAGTGGTCAGGCGCTCTGCAAACAAATGTTGCAACAGCAGAAGATGACTTTTGAGGGGGCAGAAAACCGGTCCTTGCACGTCATGGGATTACTCGAGACGCGGACTTTGGACTTTGACCGGGTGATTGTTTTATCACTCAATGAAGGGAGTTTGCCGGGAACGCGGAAGCGCGAAAGTTTGATACCCGTCGATATTGCGAATATGGCAGCTTTTTCGCTGCCTACGTTTACACAGGCGGATGCGGTGACGAGTTATCACTTTTATCGATTATTGCAGCGGCCTAAGGAGGTGATGTTAGTGTATGTACAAAATGATTCTTCTGCTAAAGAAGTGAGTCGTTTTATACGTCAGATTCGCTATGATTGGGCCCAAAAGAATCCACATTTGATTTTGCGTGAGCCAGCTGTGAAATTTAGTTCAGATACCTTGGCGGATGGCGAAGCTGAATTACGCATAGAGAAAACACCTGAATTAATTGCTCAAATCAAGGATATTTTAGCGAATCGAGGCTTATCCCCTTCATCGGTAGCGATGTTTTCCAGCTGTTCTTTGAAGTATTATTTCTCCCAAATCGTCAACCTGCAACAAGAGAAACAGCGGGACGATGAAATGGGGGCGGATGTTTTTGGGACCTGGGTGCATAAGGTGTTGGAAATTTTAGATCGACGTTTAATTTCAACTGGTGGATGGGAAGATGCGCTTTCGGTAGCTCAAAAGAAAGAGTTAATCGCCCCTTTATTAGCTGAGGCGATGGAGGATATAAAGGAGCGAGAGGGAAATTTTGAGGTGGAGAAAGGCTTTAATTATGTACTTCAGGAGGTGGCCAAAACCTTATTAGGAAGCTATTTCGAGGAATCAGCGTCTTGGTATGAAGATCGGATTCAACTTTTGGCGGTAGAAGAAGTGGTGGAAACTAGGATTTCAGTGCCTGTGGGCTCCGAGATGTGGCCTATTCGGATGAAAGGGCGAATCGATCGAATCGATTTGAAAGGAGGTTCAGAATTGCGAATTGTCGATTATAAGACGGGAAAGGTGGAGAAAAAAGACGTTAATGCTGGCGAGAGTTTGGCGGGAACCCTACGTGAGGAGGAACTCAAAGCTAAACTTTTTCAGTTGTGGATGTATAAGTTTTTAGTGACTAAGGAATTACTAAAAGCACCTGAAGAACGAATTGGACCTTTACAGGGTTTGGAATTAGCTAGATTAACTATTCAGCCGGGTATTATCTCTTTTAGAAATTTTTCAGATAAATTAATTTCGGCTCCTTTAGAATTCTCTGAGGAAGAAAGCGTGGCATCCTTCCTGCGCGAATCAGAAGAATTGGTTGGTTTTTGGGTGAATTCGTTGATCTCCACTGAGACAGCTTTTGAAAAAACGGTGAATTTAGATCAATGTACTTTTTGTGATTTTACCTCAATTTGCCATCGAAACGTGTAGTTTGCTGAAAATGACTTAATTTTATGCTTTAATTAATATAACATGACATTTCAAGAAATCAACGATCGTATTATTGCTTTAGCAGCCCAAAAAGGAGGCCAAGGCGTATCTTTTAAATTTGCTTTTCCAGGTGGAATCATCGTAGTAGGGGCTGATGGATCAGTTTCAAATGAAAACTTAGATTCAGATTGCACCATTTCTACCACAGAGGAAACTTTCACATCCATCTTAAACGGTGAATTGAATTCTATGATGGCTGTAATGACGGGTAAAGTAAAAATCTCTGGCGATATGTCTGTCGCGATGAAGTTGACGAATTTACTGTAATAGATGAATTTTAGCGACACGATTGTAGCCTTAGCGACACCCGCAGGGGTAGGAGCGATCGGGGTGATACGTCTTTCAGGGGATCGAGCGATCGAAATCGTGAATAACGTTTTTAAGCCCAAAGATCTCTCCATCCAAGCTTCTCATACGATTCATTATGGTCGTATCGAGTCTGCTGGTCGTGTCTATGACGAAGTGGTCGCTAGTTTATACATTGCTCCCCGTTCCTACACGAAGGAAAACGTGGTAGAAATATCCTGCCACGGTTCCCCTTTCATCCAAGAGAGTATCTTGCAATTGTTTGTAGAACAGGGGGCTCGCTTCGCTCGCCCCG
>CAIVPV010000061.1 GCA_903907915.1 uncultured Cytophagaceae bacterium | reverse complement strand
TACAATACCGGTTTTGGGGCCAGTAATCAATATTCCTCCGGGTTTAATTCTAGCTCTTGGAATGTGTATACTACTACCAATAATACAAGTGATATCAATAATTGGGTACAAATTGTAGCCACCTATGATGGAACTATTTGTACCATCTATAAGAATGGAGTGTTTATAGGAAGTGGTTCAATTGGTAGTTCAGGTATTAATTCCGCAAATCTGGGATATATTATAGGTAAACGTTGGGATCAATCTAACTTTGCTTTTGGAGATTATGCTATCGTGAAATTGTATAATCGAGATCTGACTCTCTCAGAAGTGTCTACTAATTTCGATGCGGTTAAATCACGGTTTGGACTTTAAACTACAAATTCTCTTTAATCCAATCCACCGGCGTCGTCCCATGTTCTTCCTTAAAGGTCTTGTAGAAAATGGATTTGCTCTTAAAGCCGGACATCTCCGCGATCCCTTCGATGGACGTGGTTAGGTGGGTTCCGGAGCGCAATAAGGAAGTCGCATGTTCGATGCGTAATTTGTTGCGGTACGTGGGGAAGGGGACTTTTAATTGCTTGTTAAAGCAAGTCGTTACCCGGTTGTGCGGAATATTTAAAGCCTGTGAAATGTCGTGCAAGGAAAATTGTGTTTTAACGTAGGGCTTTTCGGTTTCGATGTAGGTGATGATACGCTCGAAGTCGGTGGATTTTTCGAAGGAAGCGTCCGCTGAGGTTTTGGCATGTTCAGACGTCACCTTTTTCCAGGTCAGCAGGAAGTTATCCAAAAAAGACAGGGGTTCCTTTTCATTATACAGCCAGTTAGGGACAAAAAAGAAACTGATGGGCAAGACCAGCGATTGGAAATACAGGTAATTCGTATTGACCGCATCCGGATTAAAGAAGTCGATCATCCCGGTTTGTTTGGAATGTAAGCTCAACAAAAACACCACGACTAAGCCAGGAATAATGGTTAAAAAGGATACAATAAAAATACGTGTGAAAAGGACTTTCACTTTCTTTTTAATGTAGATTCCACCACCTGCTTTCAATTGATTAATAAACCAGACACCGTAAATAACAAAGGCCGTATTATAAACGGATATAAATAAATACTGTTGTTTCAGCGATAGAAATAAGTAGGCGTTTAGGTCTTGATTTAACAGGGGTTCGCTAAAATAATTTACCCTACTTTCAAAAGGTAAAGAGTAGAATGGAATTAAATTAATCAGAAAGAGGAGCGAAGGGATTGATAACAACAGCAAGTATTTATCCCACACGAATTCCCCTTTCATGATACTCTTCAGGTAGTACAGAAAGAAGGGGCCTTGGAGAACAATTAAAGGGGACAAATGGTAAACCAAGGTAAATACTGTAGCATCATGCGTCGTATTAAGTACCAGCAAAGATAATTGGGTCAAAGCTTTATCCAGGATGATAAATACAACATAGGCGACCCCGCGGTTTTGATTCCAGTGATTCACAATGAAAAAAAACGCAACTAATAAGACAAGAATGAGCGAGGTGTATAACATATAATCCTTATTTAGCTTTTCAAATTCTCCTTAATCCAATCAATGGGCGTCGTCCCATGTTCTTCCTTAAAGGTCTTGTAGAAAATGGATTTACTTTTGAATCCAGACATCTCCGCGATACCCTCGATGGATGTGGTTAAGTGAGTGCCTGCGCGCAATAAGTTAGTCGCATAGTCGATTCGCAATTTGTTGCGGTACGAAGGAAACGCGACTTTTAATTGTTTGTTAAAACAAGTGGTCACCCGGTTGTGGGGGATGTTCAAGGCTTGCGAAATATCGTGCAAAGAGAACGCTGTGTTGACGTAGGGCTTTTCGATTTCAATGTAGGAAATGATGCGCTCAAAGTCGGTGGATTTTTCGAGGGGATCTTCGGCTGAGAATTTGGCATTAACACTAAACATCCTCTTCCAGGTAAGTACAATATTTTCCAAAAAAGACATAGGGTCCCGCTCGTTATACAACCAACTAGGAATTAAGAAGAAGCTTAATGGCAGTAATAGCGTCAGAAAAAATAAGGATTGATTCGTGAAGACTTCTGGATTGACAAAGTCAATTTTTCCCAGTTGTTTTGACTTCGAAGTCAACAAAACCACCATGACTATATTGGGAATTACATTAATCGGTAAGATGACGAAAATACGGTTTATCAGAACAGTAACCTTCTTTTTGATGTAGGATCCATTCACCGCTTTCATCTTTTTTAAGAACCAAATACCATAAATAATGCATCCCAAGTTAAACAGCATCGTTAAAGAAATCTGGTAATTAATATGCAGAAATAAATGGGCTAGTGGAGGCCTTTTTACAACCGCCATTTGAAAGTAGTCCACCTTATTTTCAAATGGGATCGCGTAGTAGGGGAGTAAATTTATCGCACATAAAACAGCAGGAATAGACAACACGAGAAAAGTGGTATCCCACACAAATTCCCCTTTCACCACACTCTTAAAATAATAAATAATAAAAGGCCCTGCGAGCGCTTGCATCGGGTCAAGATGAGCGATTAAACTCGCTAATACCTGCGGATCCCGAGAGGTATTGAGCACTAATAAAGTCGTTTGCTTCAGGCTAAATACCAAGATGGCGAGGACTAGATAAACGACTCCTTTGTTTTGATGCCAGTGGTTAAGCAAGAAAAAAAGTGCGACTACTAGTACCAGTATGAGCGATGTGTATAACATAAAATAACGCTTTAGAACCTGAGGATAATATTAGTTCAAAAATGTGATTAATGAACTATGCCGTTTTCGGACTGTTGTTCAAAAACAAATTTTATGAACAACTAAAACTGAACTTTGAATCATTTAGCGATTTCTAAGCACTTTTTTTGGGCATTCAAATTCAGAAAATGCTCATTCGAATCGCAATTCTACTAGTCGTGTCCTTTGCAAGTTTCGCACAAACGAACCCGGCAAAGATCTCCACCCTGTCCTCCGGAATAGGCAGTTCGATCTATCTGCAATCGATCGGTCAATCTTCGGTGGTGACAGGCACTAGTCCTGCTGGCGGATACATTATGCGTCAAGGATTCTTGCAACCATCCGTGCGTTTTGCGGGTCGTTCGATTGAAAACAACGTCGCTATTTCTTTAGACGTTTTCCCTAATCCATTCGTCTCTCAGTTTCGCTTGAAACTCTCTCGTTCGAGTGCCTCTCCTAGTCAAGTGGAATTGTATTCGATCGACGGATTGCGTGTGTGGTCATCCGAGATTGCAGCAAATCTGAGCGAAGTTCAACTACTCGATTTTGATCGCCTGCGGTCGGGAAAATACATTTTGCGTCTCATCACAAACAACCAAATCATCACTAAACAACTCATTAAAGATTAGTATATGAAAAGAATTTTACTCCTCCTACTTGTTAGTATTTCGTCCTTTTCGCAGAGCTATAAGTTCTCCGTAGGATCTAACATTACGTCTTTTGTCTTCACGAATTCGGCGGGTGCGAATCCGTCATTCTTGCGTCCCTCCTCAGGATTGCATTTGAGTCTTTCGCGTGAGGCGTCACTTTCGAAATCGTTCTTGTATGACTTCGGTGTTAACTACAACCAATTCAACAACGTGGGAGATGTGCAAAACATCCCGTTCTCGTATGCAACGGACTTTATTGGTTTAGGTGCGGGCATCGGCCCTAAGCTTTCCTTAGGTAAGGGGATTACGTTTATCGCCAAAGCGAATGCGTCGGTTTCTACTATGGTCAATGGAAATCAATTTCTGTTAAACCGCTATGTAGATCTATCCGGCGATGATCAGTTCAATTCGATGCGAACCATGTACGGTTATTCGTTTGAATTGACTAAACAAATCAGCCCGCAGGTGGGTGTGTTTGTGAAATACCAGCATTTAGACAGCTACAACTTCGGTAGCTCGACTTTAAACCTCATTCCATCAACATTCAGTTTAGGCCTTAGCCTTAGTAAATAATCTGTTCTATGAAAAAGTATC
>CAIVPV010000060.1 GCA_903907915.1 uncultured Cytophagaceae bacterium | reverse complement strand
CCGGCCCAATTCGAAGAAACACTCCAATAAGTAGGATTTGTATTCGTAGATGGACTATGAACAATATAATCCAACTCCCCTTTTTTCGCTTCATATTCCTGGAAAATATCGCTGTCTGTTAAAGGCAATTGATGTAACTTAAAATGTGCCAAATTAAAGCCTCCATGCCCCCCCGAACCCATAAATGTGGTTTCTGAGGCCGCAATGGCATAATGTTGATATGAAGTAGGTAATTCACGATCAATCACTTGAGTCCCTAACAAAGTTCCATTCAGATATGCTTTTGATTTTGTACCATCATAAACTAAGGCCAAATGATACCACTGATTTAAAGATACGCTAGAGGAAGAAATAGCGGTGCTGCTTGCCCATACTCGAAATTTAAAAACCCCATTAACAATCTCAATATTTGAAGCATGCCAACCACCACTAGGCGTTTGCGAATTTAGTTCACTCACAATAACCCCATTAAATTGAGTTGGAAATACCCACATGCTCATTGTAAAGCTTTTTTGAACACTTGAGTTTAAACCTTTGAAATAGGTTCTTAAATCTGAGGTAACCAGGTATTGGCTAGACCCATTAAAAGACATAAAACCTAATGAATTCAGGAAATTAGGGGTGCCGACTAAGGTCGCATTGCCAGTTACAGATCCGGCAATATTGGTAACGGTTGTCGCACCACGTGTATAACTTGCAGATTTGGAAAAATCATAATTCACGACCAAACTATTTTTAGGCAAAATAGATTGCTGCACAGGTAGCGCCATTTGTGCCCAAGCATTTAAGGAGAATACTAATAAAAGGAATACTAGCTTTTTCATCTTAATTACTCATTTCGCCTGAAACGATGATCTTGTCACTACCCAAATGAATGATGCTGACAATGGAATATTGACTAGCTGATTTGGTAAAACTCCCTCTATTAAAGTAGGTTCCGGAAAAGGTTAGTTGACCAGCACCCATTTGGACTACTGTACAATTAAACCCAGTGGGCAATCCCGTGGGAATGGTTATCGTAATAGCAGTGGCGCTAGTGGATTGTAAAATTTTACCATTATCAGCAGCGCTTATATTGTAGGCTGCAGTTATTGTCCCCACATTCGCTGCAAATCCAGAAATCGTAGAGGTGCTTGTATTCCCTCCCGTCAATGTTCCTGTTGTTGAGACATTGCCAGCCGTATAGGCAATGTCATTGCCCGATCGAGTCCAATTACTATTTACGCGAGTCCAAGAAACGGTGGTTGTAGTACTTGTATTAACATAAAAGCCGGAAACGTCATCTGTTTGATAAACCATCAGTCCATTAGCCGCAGAAGAAAGAGTGATCGCCTCTCGTTGAGCTTTCGTCATGCGAGGAATCAGTAATCCTTTATCCGAAGCCGCAATTTCTAGTTTCGCGGCGGCATTAGGCGTAGTCGTCCCTATCCCTGTTTGGGCTAAGGAATAAAACGATACCAATAAAAGGAAAACTACTTTTTTCACCCTATTTCTTTTTTGCTGGCGCTGCTACAGGAGCTGCAACTGTACTGTCCAAACGTGCTGTGCGCGCCATGTCTTTTTGTAAACTATCGATCGAAGAGATGATGAATTTCACTTG
>CAIVPV010000059.1 GCA_903907915.1 uncultured Cytophagaceae bacterium | reverse complement strand
GTAGGGGGCCAAAACTTCGTTCAAGCCGGCCTAGCTATCCCAATTTTTATGAAGGGTCAGAAAGCCAAAATCGCCTCAGCCAAATTACAAGAGGAGGCTTTTGTTAGTCAAAAAATTCAAACGGAATCTGCCATTCAAACGGATTATAAGAATGCGGAGGCAGCGGTCGCGAAATACCGGGCGAGTTTGTCCTACTATACCTCCACGGCAATCCCTCAGGCGGCTTTATTAGAAAAGACAGCCCTGAAAAGTTACCAGCAAGGGGAAATCGAATACGTCGAAATGTTGCAAAATACGCAGCAGGCTTGGCAGATTCGAGAGAGTTATATTCAAGAAATAAACGCCTACAACCAGGCGATTATCACACGTCAAACAATCATTGGAAATGAATAAGATAGTCACATTTGCAGCGCTAAGCCTTTTATTCAGCTTAGTCGCTTGCTCGAAAAAAGAACAAACGTCGGAAGAGACCCCCATGTCAGAAATTAGATTAACGGCGGAACAAAAAACCAACGCTGGTATCGAATTCGGTGTTTTGGAAGAAAAAGATATGTCCACAGAAGTGAAATGCACAGGGGTGGTCGATGTACCACCGGTGTCCTTAGCCTCGATATCGATTCCGATTGCGGGTTATGTGAAAACCACCTACGAATTGCTTCCAGGTAAAAAGGTATCGAAAGGACAGTCCTTAGCGACTTTGACTTCGCTTGATTTCATCCAAATGCAACAGGAATACTTGCAGGCGCTTTCGTCTCAGACTTTTATGAGTTCAGAGAAATCACGTCAACAAGTGTTAACGAATGAGGAAGTGGGGTCGAAGAAAAAGTTGCAACAATCGGAAGCGGATTTAGGCAATGTGAATGCGCAAGTGAAGGCTTTGGGTTTGAAACTAGAGGTCTTAGGCTGTGATTTGAAATCGCTGGCTAAGGGAAATATCTCCTCTGTTTTAACTTTGCGTTCTCCGATCGACGGCTATATTCAAGATCAATTCCTTGCGATAGGCAAATATGTCACGCCGTCCGATGTGTTAATTAAGGTGGTGGGAATGGAAGATAAGCACGTGGAATTGAAGGTATTCGAAAAAGATTTGGGAAAATTAGACATCGGTCAGATTATCGAATTTGAATCAGAGGGCCAAAAAGCCAGAGCAAAAATCTTCCTTATTGCTCCTCAAGTGGACTTAACAAATCGTACGACTTCCGTTCACGGACACTTTGAAAATAAGGCAGACGAAAAGAACTTTACGGTGGGTCAATTCGTGAGCGCACGTGTTAAAGTGGGTACACAGAAGATTCCAAGCATTCCTCAGGCGGGTTTGGCTCGCGTGGGTAAAGGAGGCTTTATCTATGTAGAAATGGCCAATGGCGCGATGGCTCAAGTGCCTGTGGAAATTTTGAGTTCAACTCCGGAATTTGCTGGAATTAAATTATTGAAAGAACTACCAGCCGGGAAATTAGTCATCAAGGGCGCTTCGGCCCTAGAGGCAATCTTTGCGAAAGATTAATCTACCAATCCTGTCCAGATCGTATAATCGGCCCATCCCGCAGGTGGGTCGATTTTTTTGTCAAAAATTCCGAAAATGGTCGATCCTGATCCGCTCATGGCCGCATAGCTAGCACCCAAGGCATACATTTCCTCTTTCAGTGACGCTAATACGGGGTAATGTGGGAAGATGCTTTTCTCGAAATCATTCGATATCGTCGCTTTCCAATCCTCTTTCAATATAGCTTTGCGCAGATCGACCGGAGCTTTTGCTGGCGTCACGCCCGCATAGGCTTCCGCGGTGGAGATGCCCACGGCAGGGTATAATAAAACGAGGAATTTGCCTTGTAGACTCGCGTCAATCGGGCTCAGCACGTCTCCTTTTCCTTTACCAAAAGCCGCCTGATTCGACAGAAAAAACGCACAATCGCTACCTAATTTTGCCGCATAAGGTTGTAAATCCTCATTCGTTAAGGGTAATTGAAAGAGGTCTCTTAAGCCCTTTAGTGTAAAGGCTGCGTCTGATGAACCACCCCCTAAACCAGCGCCCATCGGGATGATTTTATGCAGATGAATATGTACCGGAGGCATTTTATGCTCTTTACGTAGCAGCTCATACGCTTTGTAGCAAAGGTTATCTTTTATGTCCCC
>CAIVPV010000058.1 GCA_903907915.1 uncultured Cytophagaceae bacterium | reverse complement strand
TTTCATTCTCAAATCGCTGAGACGAATTTAGTACAAATTCAGACCTCTTTTATTTTTTTAAGGTTTTTTAACAAGAACTTGATATTCCACTCGATTTAGAATCGTTTGAAGAGAGGGCTTTTCTGTGATTCGCCAACGGAATCCATCCAATTGCTGAAGATCTTCTTTCCATTCTTTAGGAGGCACGAATTTCGCCTCGGGCTTAGTGATGAAGGCAATTTTCTTGACTTTATTATCTTCGAAAAACAGATTCATTCGACTGCATTCGACGCGATTTAAGCCAGTGGTTGCCTTTTTATCATCGATAACATAGTAAATACTCTCTCCATTCCCCTCTACATTCACCCGATTCAACTTCGAATCCTCTTTAAAATGTACCCAGATTTTGCGCCCTTTGATTTGGTTATATTGATTAGCAGAATCCATTGAAATGACAAATGACTTACCCCTCAATCGCATTTCCTTCAGCTTTTGATTCCCCATAAATAAGGAAATTGAATCAGCTTGAGATTGCGAATCCTGTGTCCAGAGTATGGGTTTTTGGTAGAAATGAATAATTGAATCTTGGACATTATATCCTAAAGAATCGCACCTTCCTGAAAGATCTGACTTGTAAATCAAGACATTTTTATAGGCAAATAGCTTCCGTATGGAATCCTTTTTAATATTAACCGATACCAACGTGTCCGCCGTTAAATACAGCGTATCCTTTTCCATGATATTTTGCATCCAAGCGTGTCCATAGACTCGGGTGATTCCTGTTTTACCCGCATATCGACCATTATCACCCTTGAGGATTACTTTTTCTTTTTGGGACAAAAATTCAACACGACCTTTCGCTACCCCAATTTGTGTGGGAGAATCATAGAAAAGGGTATCTGCTGTTAGAATGTATTCGTCGGTTTTCGCAGTAGAACGACCGGTAAAATTCGAAACTTTGGAAATCATATTATAAAAACCACGGCTAGTGATAACCGTGTCTTTTTTCGTAATAATTTCCGTAGGTGCAATGAAATAAGCCTCTTTCGAAAGGGTATTATACTTTAATGAATCCGCTCTAACCGAACCTCCCTCTTTATCAATTACCCTCACTTTTTCTTTAAATAAGAAGTTTTTAGTCACCGTATGATAGAATCCTTCTCGGCTAGTTAAAGTCGATTTTTTATCAATAATTCTGGCTCCAGAATGATAAATCGCCATTTTAGAGTTTAGATCATAATCTAATTTAGGCGTGTTTAATATGATCGTATGATCATCTAATTTCACCCGGCCACTGATAAATGCCTGCCGCATGTTCCCATTATAAAGTGCCGTATCCCCTGTAATTGTCACCGTATCGGATTGTATAATCCGAACGTGTCCGTAGGCTTCCACATTATTCGTAGTGGAGTTTAAAACAGCCTGATCGCAAGCTAATGTTGTGGTACCCTGTTGAAGTAAAACACGGCCAATAAGCGTCTTGCGCATGATTAAATCTTGTTGCATTCCGATTAAGCTGTCCGCACGGATGACTTGCAAAAGCTGTCCTTGGGCTTGCGCAAAAAGCGGTAAGCTGAGAAGAAAAAACAGGAAAATCCAACCTTTGTAACGCATCTTGAAATTGAATCGCTAATTTCGTAGCTCCATTGAACACGCAATTTACCATATTTATGCTGGAAGATTTTATCCATTTTGTCCAAAAAGAGAATTTATTCCAAGCTGATCAGAAAATTTTGATCGCAGTAAGCGGCGGAATCGACTCCGTTGTACTTAGTAAACTGTTTTCTTTGGCCAAATTCAATTTCGGCATCGCCCACGTTAACTTCAGCCTACGCGGTGAGGAATCTTTAGCAGACGAAGTTTTTGTCAAAAAATTCGCTAAAACACTGAAGGTCCCTTACCATACCATTTGTTTCGATACCAACGCCTTTGCGGCTCAGGAAAAAATTTCCACCCAAATGGCAGCCCGAATCTTACGCTACCAATGGTTCGAAGAAATTCGGGTCAAAGAAGGCTATAATTACATCGCTACTGGTCATCACTTGTTAGATAGCGCAGAAACCATGTTAATTAATTTAGTCAGAGGGAGCGGAATCGCAGGATTTCATGGAATTCCTGTGAAATCAGGTCACCTAATTCGTCCCATGTCCTTTGCGAATCAGGACGCTATTTTTGATTTTGTCGTTTCCCAAAAACTAGCTTGGCGAGAAGATTCCTCTAACGAATCCACGAAATACCAACGTAATTTTATTCGTCATGAAATTATGCCCAAATTCCAGGAATTAAATCCCTATTTTGAGCAAACATTAGCAGCAACCAGCCAAAAAATCAAAGGTATTGAAGCTTGGATGCAGGCCGAATTAGAAACATTCATCAGCGAATCTTGCAAGACAGATTCAGCAGGTAATATAAGTGTTAAGCTACCTTCCATTTCGCCTAAAAGCACCGTATTGCTAACCGAATTATTACTCAGCTATCATTTTAATTCAGCTAGCATCGAAGCAATTCTACAAGCTGACAAAGTGGGGGCGATTTTCGAATCCCCCAGCCATAGTTTAAATATCGACCGCGGAACTTGGATCATTAGTGTAAAAAGTCAGTCAGATTATAAGCCTATCGTCATTTCTGAAGAAGATGAGGTTATCCAATTAGGTAATCAGGAATTACATATTTTTATTGAAGAAAAAACGGCGGATTGGAAAGCTATTACAGACCCGAAAATAGCCTGCCTCGATGCAGATACGCTCGACTTTCCTCTCGAAATCCGTAAAGTACAAGATGGCGATTGGTTTTGTCCACTGGGAATGAATCAAAAGAAGTTAATCTCTGATTTTCTAACAGACAAGAAAGTTCCTTTGGCCATTAAAAAGAATACACAGATTCTCTTAAGTAAGGGTTCTGTCGCCTGGATTTTAGGACAGCGAATCGATAATAGGAATAAGGTGACGGATAAGACGGAGTTGGTTGCGGTATTTGAGTTAAAAAGCTCCGCTTTTTAACTCAAATCAAAGAGCAAAGTTCAAAGAGCAAATATCAATGTTGGAATCCCCTGCGGGGATAGTATTGGAAAAAACTCTATTTGAACTTTGAACTTTGAACTTTGAGAGCAGATTACTAAAATAGCAAAGCGCTCCGATGAGCGCTTTGCTATTTTAGTAATCTGCGATACGCCTCCGTCCTAATCGGATCCAACGTACTTAGGTAAGTAAAAGCTTGTTGACGTTCAGCAGGAAGAGCTTCGTCCAGAATCGAAATGATTTCTTCGGATTTAGCATCGAAAAAAACGCGAATGGTCGCTGCACCAGGACGCAAGGTATTCACCTGTCGAATTTGCTTTAGAATCTCCAAAATACCTTTTCTAGTGGCATCTGGATTCTCTGTCATTTTATCTAAATAGAGGCGATGGTAATCATAATTGATCTCACGCATTGCCTGCAAATTTTGATTTAGTAGATTCTCGGAAACACCCATTCTACTTCGGACATCTGAAATGATTCCCCAACCTGATCCGGAGTTTTGGGCTAAATTCGTTAGGTTATTTAATTTTTGAACAAAAGGTTCTCCCCCTTTTGGCCCAAATGAATCGTATGAATACGTCAAACTTAAATACGAATAATAAGCCATCAACGAACTCAAATTATCAGAGAAATTATTGTCGTTATAGGTGATGGGAGTACCTAATTGATATTTGAAATTAAAACTCTTGTCGACTAAATTCAATAAAACCGTTTCATACGAGGTTCCAAAAACGGGTCTCAGCACTTGAACACTGGCAGTAGCCTCGATGTCGCCTTGTGCAGAGGACTTCGTTAAAAGTAAATTGATGTTGAGTTTGATTTTTTCTTCCGTCGCAAAATTATCATATGACCACCTACGGCCATTCATAAATTCCTGCATCGTTCTTTGTAATTCAGCATAGACAGTAGAACCGCCTCTTTGCTGATCGAGCTGTAATTGCTCTGTACTGATGGTGATAGTAGTAGAAAGTTCTTGAGCCTGAACAGCCCAAGAACTTAATAAAAATAGGAACAGAAATCGCATTGATTTCATGATCAATCTAATTAAATCAACATGATTTGATCTAGTTTTCAGTCGTACCTTCTTCGCGGTTTCTGAAATCAATTTTATCTGCTAAAAAATCATCAATCGCTAAAGCGGATGGCTTAGGCATGCGCTCATAGTATTTGGAGATTTCAATTTGCTCGCGATTTT